>CAYJGO010000020.1:0-22123 GCA_964369855.1 uncultured Treponemataceae bacterium
CTGTTGTTTCATTTATCCTTTTAGCTATTTTTTGGTTTTCTACAAATATGGTAAACATTTTTATAGGAATATTAATGACGTTACCAGTGATGACAGGGGCCATAGCACAAGGAATAAAAAATATTGATAAAAAACTTGTTGATATGGCAACTGTGTATCAATTTTCTCAACAACAAAAGATACAGCATATTATTGTGCCTCAAGTAATGCCATACTTTTTTTCTGGCTGTATTACAGCTTTTGCACTTTCCTGGAAAGTAGTTGTTGCAAGTGAAGTATTAAGCCTTCCAAAGCAAGGTATAGGAACTGCTCTTCAAATGAGTAAAATGCATATTGAAACTCAAGATGTCTTTGCGTATACCATTGCAACTATTATTCTGAGTTTTTTGTTTGAAAAAATACTTTCCATTGTCATTCAAGAAAGAGGAAATTTTTCAAAGGCAGGTTCTATATGAGTGCCGTTATTATAAAAAATATTACAATTACTCGAGGTGAAAAAGAAATATTTAGAAACTTTTCTCTCACAATAGAAAAAAACAAAACGACTGCAATAATTGCGCCTTCTGGAGCTGGAAAAACTACTCTTTTAGACATCATATGTAAACGCCTCATATGCAAAAGTGGTAATGTTGAATGCGATAGTAAGTATTCTTATGTATTCCAAGAGGACAGACTTCTTCCTTGGCTCACGGTAGAAAAAAATATTTCTCTTCCGCTTGAAAAAACAGTTATATCACATGAAGAAAAAAATGCACGAGTAAAAAAATATCTTTCACTTTGTGCACTTGACGATAAAACATACGAAAAACCCAGTAATCTTTCAGGTGGCGAAAAACAAAGAGTTTCTATAGCCAGAGCTTTTGCCTACCCTTCCAACCTGCTTTTAATGGATGAAGCATTTCAGTCGCTCGATTTGCATATAAAATTCCAGCTTTTAGAACTTTTTGAAAGTCTAACACAAAAAGAAAAACGAACCTCCATTCTTGTGACACATGATATAAGAGAAGCTCTTTCTATTGCGGATAGAATCATCGTTCTAAAAGAAAGCCCGTTATCAATCAAGCTTGATGCACCAATTACAAAGAATACAAAAATAAACTTGAGAGATAGATATATTCATTTAAATAAAGAAAAAATAGATTTACAAGAAAAGATATTAGATATTCTGTCAAAGTAGCTAGTATGCTTTTTATTAAAATTATGATTTTAAGCAACATACAATTCATGTCTCACTATTCAAACAGCCCAATGATAAATAAAAAAATATAAACCAATGCTATTAACTATTTTAAATAAATATGGTACAATAAATTTATAAGGAATACTAGTGGATACTTTTGACTTTGATATGATAGCACAACCTAACTCAAATACATATACCGTTACTCAGCTTACGAATCGCATAAAAGATTTACTTGAAAGTAATTTCTTTTCAGTTGAACTTGAAGGAGAAATATCAAATTATAGACCATCAAGTTCTGGCCATGTGTATTTTGTTATCAAGGATGAAACATCATCTATTTCAGCTGCCCTTTTTAAGGGGAAGTCACGATACCTTACCTTTAACCCAAAAGATGGCATGAAAGTGCGGGTTAAAGGTAACATTTCTGTATACGGTGCACGAGGAACGTACCAAATTATAGTAGATAAAATGGAAGAACTTGGAACTGGAGATATTCTAAAAGTTCTTGAAGAACGAAAAAGATTATTTGCACAAGAAGGACTTTTTGACTCAGAAAGAAAAAAACACGTACCGTATTTTTCCCCACGCATTGGCGTTATAACAAGTCCTACAGGGGCTGCCATTAGAGACGTACTACAAATTGTCAAACGGCGAAACTCAAAAGTATCAGTAATAGTTTTACCATGTGCCGTCCAAGGAGTCGAGGCAGGAAATCAAATCGCTGCACAAATTAATAGGGCTAATATGTTTAAGCTCGCAGATGTTTTGATTGTTGGCCGAGGCGGTGGCTCACTTGAGGATTTACTTCCTTTTTCAGAGGAAGCTGTGGTTAGAGCAATTTCAAACTCTACCATTCCAATAATATCTGCTGTCGGTCATGAGATAGACTGGGCTTTAAGTGATTTTGTAGCGGACTTACGAGCCCCAACTCCATCTGCAGCTGCAGAGCTTGCAGCTCCACTATTACAAGAAATGTATGACAGAATAGATTTTTCACTAGCAGTTCGCTTTATTAAAGAAAAAGTAGAACGCCTAAGAATACTTGCCCGATCCTTTTCTCCTGAAAATTTTGAACTCCGACTTAGAACAATTGAACATCCTCTTTTACAGAGATTTGATGATGCCAAAGATAATTTACTTATTTCAATGGAAGATAAAATTATTGATTTTCGCCATAAGCTAAAATATACTCACCAAGTATTAGAAGAAGCAAACCCACATAAAATTTTAGAACGAGGATACTCTGTTGTTCGAAAAAATGAAAGCAAAAAGGTGATTAGAAGTGCAAAAGAAACTGCAAAAGGAGAATGCCTAGAAGTTATTTCCTTTGATGGAACATATACAACAACGGTAAACTAGCATATAAACAAGTTTACTTTATAACTAAAAGCATACTTCATTTTAGTGGTATGTTTTTATTGTGAAGCTGCACAATAATTATTGCTACGATGCTTTGTATAACAAAGCATACAGATTTTTATATAAAGCGCCAAACACGACGCATTGGAGAAAAAATGAAAAATTTTGAGGACAACTTGCAAAAGCTAGAAGCCTTAGGCAATGACATTAAACGTACTGATATAAAGCTAGAAGATGCCTTAAAAATATTTGAAGAAGGTATTAAGCTTGCTAAAAGTATGGAAAAAGAGCTTGATAAAATTGAGGGGAAAATCCAAATACTAATGAATCAACCCAGCATGCCAGATGATAAAGTCGAGTTAGATTTGTTTTCAGGAACAGAAGAATAAGGAATGCTACTTTGTATAATGTTGAGTCAAAAAAAATACCAAACCCAAGAAAAGTAAAACCCCTTCCAGCAGAAGTTGCAAGAAAGATTGCCGCTGGGGAAGTTATAGATAGGCCTAATGCTGTATTACGTGAGTTCATGGACAATGCAATTGATGCTTGCGCCGATCGTATTCTTGTTGAACTTGAAGCAGGTGGTATTGATTCAATTCGCGTGGTCGATAACGGTTGGGGAATGAGCAAGGAAGATCTAGAGGTGTGTGCCAAACCTCATGTTACAAGTAAGATCGAAAGTGAATCAGACTTAGAGAATCTCTACACACTTGGCTTTCGAGGGGAAGCTCTTGCTTCCATAGCGGCAGTCAGTAGACTAAGCATTACCACTGCACGTGATTCTAGTGCATGGAAGTTAGAATCATTTTTGGAAAACAAACATGAAATTACACCAGCAAGTTTACATGAAGGGACCATAGCACAAAGCAAAGCCCTCTTTGAAAATTTTCCTGCACGCCGTCAGTTTTTAAAAAGAGCACAATCAGAGGCAAATCTTTGTAAGCAAATTTTCATAGAGAAATCACTGCCTTTTACCAATATTGCATTTAGATTGTCTGTGGATAATGCTATACGACTTGACTTACCTAAAAATCAAACTTTAGCAGAACGATTTACAAGCGTATTAAATATCAAAGAAAGCACACAACTTTTTTATGAGATAAAAGAAAGCAGTGAGCAATGGAATATTAGAATTGTACTAGGTGAACCATCGATGTATCGTAACGATAGAAAACAAATGTATGTTTTTGTGAATAACAGACGTGTTCAAGAATATGCATTCCTACAGGCTTTAGATTACGGCTCAGAAGGATTTTTCCCCAATGGAACCCATCCTATTGCCGCTCTTTTTATTGATATCGATCCGCAACTTGTAGACTTTAATATACACCCTGCAAAAAAAGAAGTACGATTTAAAGATATAACAATTATACACAGATCTGTTAGCTCACTTGTAAGAAACTTTTATAAAGATTTTTCAGTTAAGGCAATGATACAAAATACTTCCTTTGAAGGTGCCACCACTACCAAACAAGTAGATTTTTCTTACCCGACTGAAAATCCTGTGAGTGACTTTCAGCAAGGAACTGAAAAAACATATAATTATAAAGCTTCCAGTAATAACACACCTAAAAATTATAAAAGCACTGAAAAACTATACCCTACTTTTAAAACTACGGTATTAAATAGTTCTCATCCTTATGCAAACAATGACTTTAATAATTTTCAACCATATACTTCTGCTAATACACAAGACAATAAATCACAAAAGAACTTTCGGTATATTGGAAGTGCCTTAGATGTTTTCTTAATTGCTGAAAAAGATAGTGAACTCTACTTAGTTGATCAACATGCGGGCCATGAGCGAGTTTTATATGAAAGTTTTATGAACAATGCTGGTCAAAAACAAGGCTTACTTATACCTCTCGTAATTGAAACATGCAGCAAAGAAGATGATTCGTATCTGGAAGGATTAAAAGTCTCTCTTAATCAAGCAGGATTTGAAATAGTAAATTGCTTAGAAGGCCGCTGGGAAGTAAATGCTGTGCCAATAAAATGGCAGGGCACTGAGCAAGATTTACAAGAAGATTTATTAGAAAAGAGACTTAACCCTGACGAGCTCATAAGAAAATTAGCAGAAAAGACTTCCTGTAGAAGTGCAGTAAAAGATGGACATATTCTTGACCCAACAACGGCAGAGAAGTTATTACAAGATATTTTTTCACTTGAAGACCCTCACTGCCCTCACGGAAGGCCATTATGGGTTGTAATTAGCAAATCTCAATTATTTAATATGGTTCGAAGGACATAAAAAATGGCAAAGTGCTGAAACTTTGCCATTTTTTATATCTAGTACTCTAAAGAATTATAACGAACTTAAAAGAGAGTTTACTTCAGAAACCTTAAACGCTGAATCTTTTTGTTGTATAGATGTTAGATATGTTTTAGCATTATCATTTTCTCCTAATGCAATACTTACCTTTGCAAGCTCTAATAAAGCCTCTAAATTATTACTATCAGCATCGACGATTTCATTATAAATAGATTTTGCATCGCTATATTTTTCAGAAGAAGCATAGGCTTGAGCAAGATTCATTTTAACTGCTACATTTCGTCTATCAATTTGCAATGCTGCTAAAAAATATGTAATAGCATTATTGTAGTCTTTTTTTGCAAGATAAGCTCCAGCAAGATTATTAATAGCTTCAAAACTTTGCACATCTGCATTATACGCTGTAGTTAAATAACCTAACGCTTGATCTATACTGCCATTTTCTAAGTACAACTTACCAAGATTGATATTTGCCTTTACATGATTTGGCTCTATTTGGATAGCCCTTGAATAATATGTCACTGCATCATCAAAGTCACCCAAAGCATCAGATATTAGACCGTAGTTATATAAAAATGTTGGGTTTGATGGATCAGTTTCAGCAGCTTTTAATGCATATTGAGATGCATCACGGTATTTTTCTTGAGCATACAATGCAATTGATAAATTATAGTTTGTAATAGCATCATCAGCTGCATAACTAATACCTCGTCTAAAATATCTTTCTGCTTGTGCATTATTATTTTGATTTAAATAAATCGAGCCAATTTCGAGTAATGCATTTAAATTTGTGGATTCGAGATCTAATACCTTTTCATAAGAATCAATTGCACCATTATAATCTGTTTTTTGATTTTGCATACGTGCTAGCTGTAACCAACCATTAACATATTCATCATTTGCAGAAACAGCTTTTTGTAATGAACTAATTGCTTGATCAGTATTTCCAAGTCTATTATGGGCTAAATGTGCATTAAACCATGCTTGATAAAAATCGTTATCAAGACCACCTGCGGTTTCAAATGATTGTCGAGCATCATTATATTGTCTCATTGTATATTGAACTTTTCCAAGTTCATAATAGTACAAGGCGTTTCTAGGATCTGCTCGTGTAGCCTTGGTTAAAGAATCACGTGCTTGAGGGTATTGTTTATTAGCAGCGGCGTGCATACCTACTACATAATGAGCATTTGCATCATTAGGTAAATGTTCAAGTGCATCTTGAGCGTACTCTTCAGCATTATCTAATAATTCCATTTCCACAGCTTCATCAGGAACATCTTGTGATGTAGTTTGTAATACACCAGCTATTTCAGAAAACTTTCCTCCAACAAACTCATCTTCATCAGCCAGCCGCCTATCTCCAAGAAGTTCTTTGGCAGTTTCAAAAGGATCTAAGGCATCATCATATCGACCATCTTCTAACAATGATTTTCCTTTTGAAACTTCATCATTAATTCTATTTATTAATTCTGCTAAATCACGATTTTCTTTTGCAAGCTCATCTTCCATAGCCTTTCGCTCAGCTTCTTCTCTTGCAAGTTGTTCTTGCCTTCTTCTTTCAGCCTCTCCTCCAGAATCATCTTGTAAAGAGGAGGAGCCTCCTGATGAAGCCGACCCAGGAGAGCTTTGCAAACCATTTCTTACTTGCTCTAAAGCTGCAGCATTTTCTGCTGCAAGGCGCGCGAGGGCTTCTTCAAACGCATTTTGGTCCATACCATCCTGACCATCCCGCATAGCTTCTTGCGCAGCTCGTAAATTCAATATTTCATCTACCAAATCTAAAACTTCTTCATCAGTTGGATCTTGTATTAACAATGGCTCCAAAAGATCCATTGCTCTTTCATATTCACCTCGGTCAATATATTGTCTAGCTAAATTTAGTATATTTTCTCGCTCTTGATTTTCGATAAGGGCTGAATCATTTTGCGATGAGGAACAACTTCTTATAAGAGATGAAAGGCCAATTATTAAGCCGAGCAATAATAATACTATTGCAAGAATAATAAGAAACTTTTTCTTTTTTGCATTTGGGTCTTCCACCAATTCGTCATCTTCAACAACTCCAGGCGCAAAACGACTTTTTATAGCACTCTGTACATTATAATATGTTTTTTTTGTGCCATCTTTTACTTTTCCCCATGCTACGCTTGTGTTTTTTATGACAGAATCTTTTATACTTGCAAATGAAAGATTTTTTAACTTTTCTTTTGTACTTTCAAAAACTAACTTCATTGAAACGGGTTCTTTAATTTTTTTTGTATTATTCCCAACTGTGTTAAAAATGTTTGTTTTAGGTTTTGAGAATGAAGCTGTGTGCTTTGTTGTACCTACTATAGGTTTATTAGGTTTTTTTTGAGGAGAGCTAGCACGTGGTGCAGGCTTCTTTGTTGCAGGCTTTGCATTCAAAGTAGTTGAAGTACTTACTTTTTTTTCTGTTTGCACCTTCTGTAAAGTTTGAGGTGTTACCTTGCTAGATACTTTTTGTACTGATGACGCGCCTGTAACTTTTTTTGCAGGAGACTTTGCCGTAGATACAGTCGCAACCTTTTTTTTAGCTGGAGAAACATCTTTTATTGTGGTTGCTTTTTTAACTACAGGTTTTGAAGGAGAAGCTTTAACAGAAGCTGTCTTTTTTTCTGGCACCTTAGCTACCTTTTTAACTTGAGTTTTGCCCACCTTTTCGCTAACAGTTTTTGTTTGCTTTGTAGCTGTGTTTTTTTTGGGGCTTGATTTAGTCTCTGTTGTTTTTTTTGCCACTGTGTTTTTTTCCTTATTAGTAGTAATTTTCATTGAAGTTTTTTTTCCTTCTGTACTCTTTTCCTCTTTACTCAAGTTCTGCTTCTTCGAACTCATAATCTAATCCTCCTTCAGATCCTGCAGAAAAGTTTGTTGCTTCGCCTGATTGGAGAGAAGCAGAAACATCATCTAATATTTTTTGTCTACGTGCTTCTTCTTCTGCTGCTTGCTCTGCAGCTATCCTTTGGCGTTCTTCTTCTAAAAGCCGTTGTTCTTCTGCTACTCGAGCTGCTTCCTCTGCTGCTAGTCTTTCTTGCTCTTCTTCTATTCTCTTTTGCTCTTCAGCTAAACGTTGTTGCTCTGCTGCAATTCTTTGCTCTTCTTGATTTTGAAATTCTATTTCAGCTGTTAAAGCAGCAATCATTCGTATTACATCCGTTCTTTGCTCTGAATTAGGATCTAATAATAAAAACTTATTATAATCATCTATTGCATCAGTATACTGGCGAAGCTGAACGTTTGTATTTCCTCTGTTAATATACGCATCTGCATAAGAAGGATCTGCTACAATTGCAAACGAAAAATATTCTTTCGCTTTTTCAAAGTCTGGAATAAGATAGGCTGCCGTACCCGCATTATAATACAAACTTCTTTTATCAGTTCCTGCAACTGTTGTGCCTTCAACAAATGTATCAAGAGCCTTTTGTATTTGACCCGTTTTCATATATGAAATACCTAAATAATTATAAACAGCTGGCTTTGAGCTCCCATCAAGTAATGAACGCTGCAACAGCGGTATAGCTAATTCGGTTTTATCTTGACGAAAAAGTGACTCTCCTTCATCAAATGATTGAGGATAAGCATATGATGGAATCAATACTATTAAAAACATCAAGACATGTCGAAAAAGTAGTATACATAAACTATCAAATCTTGGTATAATATGTCTAAGAGTTTTACTCATTATTATAACCACCTTTTATAGGTATATTTTAACATAAAAATAAAAAGTTTTCAATTGAAAATAACGGAGGTTGAATGGCTTATTTTCAAATTTTTCTTATAAGCGTGCTTGGTTTAGCTGCAATTTTTTTAGCCGTATTTGTTATAAAATCGGTACGTTCTCCAAAAAAAATTAGTACTATTAAAAGTTTATTAAAGCATGGGAAAACTGCTAATGCGATAAAAATTGCAAAGGCTCTGATTTCAAAAGATAATAGAGATATTGCAGCACATTATTATTTAGGCCTTGGATATTTAAATGATCACAAAGAAGAATTGGCAATTATGGAGTTTAAATTCGTAAACCAAGAAGCCATTTTTGATATTATGAATATACCAGAAAAAGAGTTTAGAACCCATTGTGGTAAACTATATAAAAAATTTAATCAAGTTGATGAAGCGCTTAATGAGTATATTTTGTTGTCCAAGCTTGACCCTAATAATGCCGAAGTATTTTTTGAAACAGCAAAGCTTTTTGAAGAGAAGAAAAAATACGAGCACGCACTTGGATATTATAATAAAACAATTCAATTAAACAAAAGGCATGTTAAGGCACATGCTGCACGTGGTATGATACTTTTTAGAGCAAAACAATATGCAGAAGCCAAAAAAGCAATTGAATTTGCACTACAGCTAAACCCAGATACATTTTCTACATACTATTATCTAGGTAAAATTCTAAAAGAATCTAAAGACTACCCTGGAGCTGTTGCAGCATTTGAAAAAGCTACTCGCGATTCTGAATTAAGACAAAAGGCATTAATTGAAAGAGGTACTTGTTTTATTGCATCAAACAATATCGAAAAGGCAAAAAATGAATTTGAAAGAGCAATTAGTTCCACAAAAAATGAAAACACAAATGATACATTATATGCACGTTATTTTTTAGCACAGTGTTTTGAACAACAACGAAAAATAGACTTGGCTATTACTCAATGGAAACTTATATTACAAAAAAATAAAAATTTTCGCGATGTAGCAAACAAAATAGCCGAATATAAAGCTTTTAGCGATAATGATGCTATTAAAGAATATTTAACATGTGCCGACATGGACTTTGTAGAGCTATGTAAGAGTATTACAACAAAATGCTTAGGACTACGTCCTCAAACTGCACAACCAAAGAAATTTGGCTGTGAGGTTATCGCTACGGAAGAAAAAGATTCTAATTGGATGGATGTGAGAAAAAAGCTCGTTTTTCTTGTATTTTACCGAGAAACAGATGTTATTGAAGAAGGTATTTTACGAACATTGCTAGATGTATCAAAAAAACAAAATTATGTTAAAATCTTTGTAATAACAAGCTCTGACTTTACTCGCTCATCAATGAGCTTTGCTGAAAACAGACCCCTTGAACTCATCAACAGTGATAAATTACAAGATTACTTAAATAACGTAGCGAGGTAATCCGTGAAAATCCTCTGTGTATCTGACCAAATCGATCCTTTAGTATACTCTAGCGGAGCAAAAGATTATTTTAAAGATATTGACATGGTTTTATGTGCAGGAGACTTAGCAATGGAATATATTGATTATATAGTTACAACATTGAATGTTCCAACCTACTTCGTCTTTGGCAACCATAACTTAGAAGAATTCGGATTTTATCACCCGAGTGAATCTCAATCACACATAGTACATCATGAAACATTAAAATATTGCCATGGAGCTATTTATGCAGGGTTTCGGGTTCATAAAAGTGGAAAAATCCTCATTGCAGGCTGTTCAGGCTCAATGAGATATAATACGGGCATGTGCCAATATAGTAATTCACAAATGCTATTTCGTCTTATTAAAATGATCCCTCGATTGATATTTAACAAAATACGCTACGGTAGATACTTAGATATTTTTTTAACACATGCAAGCCCTCTCGGAATACACGACAAAGAAGATCTTTGCCACAAAGGTTTTTCAAGCTACGTGTGGTTTTTAAAAAAATTCAAACCACGATTCATGGTTCATGGTCATATACATTTATATGACAGTCAAGAAACAAGAGTTTCACAATTAGACACAACAACCATTGTAAATGCATTTAGTCATTATACAATTGAAATTTAAGTAAATAAACTGGTATTATTTAAGCCCTTACTTCAAGGAGGCCATATGAATCAAAGCACGAT
Source organism: uncultured Treponemataceae bacterium (assembly GCA_964369855.1). Taxonomy (GTDB): domain Bacteria; phylum Spirochaetota; class Spirochaetia; order Treponematales; family Treponemataceae; genus CAYJFX01. Next base: position 10,682 of record CAYJGO010000020.1, read on the forward strand.
TGTTACTCAAACTGAAGAAGATTTTTCAAAAGCTAGAAATAAGGCTTTATTAAATGAACTTCAACATTTTTTAAGTTCAGAAGAAACCCAATTACTTTCATTCACCGATATAAAAAAATGGCTTAAACCAAAAAATGAAGTTTATATTGGCATGCAAGAAATTCCAGTAGACCACATAGTTGGGAGTGAGGGAAGATATCATGACTTTGACAATCATTTTTTCCCAAAAAATATGCACTTAAAAAACCGTTGGAAAAGCATTGATGCTGCACGCTTAACAGATGTTATACTTCCACCAATAAAATTATATGAAATTGCTGGATTATACTTTGTTAGAGATGGGAACCATAGAGTCTCAGTAGCCCGCAGCCAAGGGATGTCGTATATCGATGCAGAAGTAGTTAGCCTAAAAAGCGAAATAAAGCTAAAACCGGGGATGTCAAAATCACAAATTCTTGACAGAGTTATTGATTATGAAAAACGCATGTTTTATGCAGAAACAGCTTTTGGTGATATTACTGATTGTTGGAACCTAAACTTCTCCTCCCCTGGACAATATGATGTTATTTATAACCATATTGAAGTACATAAACAGTACATTCAGGAAGTTAAAGAAGTTACCATGGTTGAAGCAGTTCAATCTTGGTATGATGAGTTATATCTTCCAATAATAACAATATTAAAGCAAAACTCAATTATGACCCGTTTTTTAAAAAGAACACCCGGTGATATGTATGTGTGGCTATTAAAATATTGGCAAGAATTACAATCAAAATATGATTCAACTATTAGTTTAGATGATGCAGCCCTAAAATTTAAATTAGCTCATAAAAAAAATACAGTTCTATCTTTTTTTTCTGCACTCTTTAAGAAAAAAAAGTAACGTTATTTTAAAATACTTTAGATTTAAATAACATAATCTCATATACGGCTACTTAATACCTTGACGTATTACTAGCGAGGTGGTAATATAGTAAAGTAGAATTTTAACACGCTACTGTATGCACATATGTGCAATGCTAATAAAGGAGAGTAAAGTGTCACAAACATCATTTTTTCCACCAGCTTTTGTTTTAATGATTATTATTCTCAATATTGTTCTCATTATTGTTTTACTTATAATGCTTCTAAAGCAAATTACTACAGCTGAAGTTACAAAAACAGAAAAGAAGGGAAGTATTTCAAGTGAACTCGTAAAAAGATTAAAGCAACAAGGGCAACTAATTTTTTATCGTTCAATTCTTGCGATGGATAAAGAATCTAGCATTGAAATATTATTAGATTTTATAACAAATACATATATGAAAATGGCAGATGGTGATGGTGCCGTCGCTTTTATACTTGATAGTATTGATGATGTTATGCATGTAAAAGCTTTTGAAGGTTTTTTTGCTCCTGCACATGCACTTCCCGAAGAAGTTTCAAAAAACTACACTGATATAGAAAAACATTTTAAAACTAGAACATTTAACTTTACCGATACTCTTTACGGAGTTCTTGCAAATACAGAAAAAAATGAACTAATTATTAATGCTAATCACGATTCTCGAGTTATCAAAACAGACGCAGGACAATTAATTGATGAGGAAACAGATGAGCCATTAATTTTTAGTGCTGATTCATATTTATATGCACCTATAAAAGTAGATAATGTGATAAGCGCCATTATTATTATTAGCAAAAAAACTGGTAATGGGCAATTTACTAATAAAAACATTGATGATTTAAAATTTATTTCAGAATATTCTAACCTTGCATTAACTAATGTCTTAGCATATTCAGAAACATCAGAGACAGAAAACAATAAACTACAAATAAGCATAGCAAAAGATGAGCAAAAACAACTATATCTTAATAAAATCCCAAGATTACCACATATTTCGGTTAACTCATATTTTGAACCTTGTGAAGGTGTGTGTAGTGACTACTTTGACATTATCACGGGAGGAAAAAATAGAGTATGCATTTTACTTGCAGATGCCGTTGGAAAAGGCTTACGGTCATTACTACTAATGCATGAAATTAATTCAATAATGCGAGTAATTGCTCACACTTCTAAATCTGCTTCTACATTATTACAATGGATAAATAAAGTACTGGTAAATGAAAAAAAATCTGATTATTACTCATCTCTAAGCTTAATACTTTATGACCAAGAACATAAAACTATTCAATGCTCTAACGCCGAAAAAAATCCTTTTATGATTTTTAAGTCTGCAAATAAAACATGGGAAAATCTTAATAATACAGCAAGTGCTTTAGGTGTTCATAAACAAAGTGAATATACTGATATAAATATACAGCTTCAAAAAAATGATATTATTCTAATTTGTACAGATGGATTAGTTGAAAGTCCAAATGAACAAGGAGAGCAGTATACTCTAGCACGATTAAAAGAAAACATTGCAAAAAAATCTGATTCGAATGCTAAAGAAATCATGCAATTTATTAAAAACGATATAAGCAATTTTACGCAATTAGGGGTACAGCACGATGATAGATCGCTTGTACTAATAAAGGTGACTGATTAGTTTTTAATGCTAATTGTTTGGAGGTAGAATGGAGTTAAAGATAAGAAAAACTGGTGAGAACTATATAATAGATGTTGATGGAGAAATGGATTTATATAATTCATATAAAATCAAAGACCTCATAACTAAGATGGTGGAAAAAAATGTAAAACGAATTATTGTTAATTTTTCGGAGGTAACATACATCGACTCATCTGGTGTAGGCGCATTAATATATATTTGTTCTGTCATCAGAAAAAAGCATTTGCAACTTGCGCTAACTAACATACAAGGGTCTGTAAAAAAGGTAATTGAACTTACGAGGCTCACTGAATATTTTCCCATGACAAACTCGATTGAAGAAGCCGTCTCACTCTTTAATAGAAGCTAGGAATTACTGAATATGATGCAAAAACTACTTAGTGATGAAAAAAATCCGCTTTTTGATAAAACATTTCTTAATTACAAGTGTTTAGATTCAAACTATAGCCAAGTTAGGTATTACTCTCATTTACTTTTGCAAAGTGCTCCACAAAATATTCCTGGAAAAGACCTTCTGAAACAACAAATTACAGAAGTAATAAAAAATGCCATAAAGCACGGCAACGATTGCAATATTATAAAGAAAGTGCATGTATGGTATGCATTTACTAATACATATGCACATTTAATTGTAGAAGATGAAGGCGAAGGTTTTATTCTATTTGATGAATGGAATAATTTTAACCAAAAACGCTTAGCACTAATTGAATCAAAAGATTTCGAAAATTTAGCAAATTATATATCCTTTAAAACTCCAAAAAGTGACCCTGAAGATGGGGGAAATGCAATGTTTGCAGCACTGGATTATTGGACCGAGTTGATATATAACAAAAAGAGAAATGCAATTGCATTATACAAAACATTTGAAAAAAAACGTTATTCTGTTTTTATGGCTAATTAATACTAAAATAAAATCTTTCTATGTATGTTTTTCTCTTTGCTGCATCATCCCAATATTTACTTTGTGGATATGATTCTACAATTCTTTCATATGACTCATAGGCTCGCCTTATATTTCGAATACTTGAGTCTGATTCATAATTTTGAGCATACAAATATAAAGCTCTATCTATATCAGTTACAGCAGTAGTACTGTATTCATCTAGTAAGGCTACGCTGTCAATATATCGCCCCTCAGTAAAAGCCAATTCTGATAAATCCAGTAAGCTCATTTGTGTTACATCTGTATCAAGAAGCGTTGAAGTATCATTACTTTCGCTTATATCAGAACTTTCATTCCCAAAACTTGTGTCAATGATTGCTACCTGGTCCTGGGCATCGCCACTAAGCACTTCATGCTCGGCAAGAACAGAAACACGAATATACTCATCAAGGTAAACATCTTCAATTAAATCTTGCTTATAAAAATGTAAGTCAGCCGTTCCGATGGTATTTGCATAAAAATCAAAAAGTGTATTTCCATCCTCAGTTATACGACTTCTAAACTTCATTATAGATGGATCTCTAAACTCAAGCTCTCCTAAGTATATCCAACCTTGACCTGGAAGTGTAATATCAACAGTATCGCCTTGATACAGCTGAATGTGCTGCAGAATATCATTATGTAAATCATAGTAATTACCGCTTTGAGTGGAATCGCCACTATCTTCATTCTCATCAATATCAAGCTCTTCTTCTGGCTCATATATAAATGTTTGCCTATCTTGCCTTGCTAAATTTTCTTGTTCTGTATTCTGTGTGCTGGAATCTGATACATCAAGGCTTTGATTTGTATCTACTTCAACATCAGCACTCTGAGGTCGGATATCTTCAACAGCTGGAGGTACTGTAATTGTTGGTAAATCAATAACCGCCTGCTCAACTTGTGGTGCAGTTAAAGAATCAAAGGGCTCTGCGACGTCTTCTACTTCGCCCTCCTCAGTCAATGGAATGAATGACTGGTTAACATCAGCAACAGGAAGTGCTTCAGTTAATTCTATAACACTACTTTCATCTTGCATATCTTCTTCAACGATAGTAGGAGTAAGAGCTTGAGCATCATCAGTTACCAACAGTTCTTCCTGTACAACAGCAGTATCTACGCTATCATCAATGGTATTTTGATTTATAGCAGCATCAAGTGTATTTGGGTAAAACTCTACTTCTGGATCATCTTCTATTGAAAAAGCAAAATTTTCACTAGTATCACTTTGCTCAAGCTTTTGGTCAATCGATTGCAGTTGTTCTGGTGCTACTTGTTGGATAGAACCTTGCCCTTCTGGGCTGTGAAAAGCACTTTGAGTATCAACATCATCTTGCCCCTCCTGCGTAGGACTCTCGCCTACCTCTGAAGGGTCACGTTCATCTTCGCCTGATGTTGTTTGGCAAGAAAAAAATAAAAACAAAAGGAAAAAGCACATAAGTATTTTTTTCATGGTGCTGCCTCTAAAATATCTTTAATTAACTGATCATTTGCAGCATTGAGCCTATCAAGATTTTCACCTTCAGGTATAACAAACCAATGCTCAACATCCTCTTTTTCCCATCGTTCTTGTGGAAGGTTCGAAAAGACATAGTCATCTGTATACCCCGGCTCATCTGGTAAAACAATAGGAACTTCTATTTCATAATTAACAACCTTCGATTCGGTTGCTTTAGAGCTGCAAGAAACTACGAGTATAATGGTAATGAAAAAACATAAAGCATAGGCTCCAATGTTTTTATTCTCCATCGCCTACATCCTCCTCGCTAGCAGGTATACTATCAGTATCTACTACTTCTCCCTCTACTTGAATTTCAACAATTTTTTCCGCAATTTCAGCTTTTGACTCAAGCGTTTTTTTTACTCTTTTAGGAGGGTGCGGTGGAATATATACATCCTTTTCTGGCTCAACATCTTCTTCTTCAAACGGGGCAGACTCTGGAAGCTTTAAGCTACCGCCACCTTTACCATCTGTTTCTAGTCTGATGGTAATTATTTTACTTACCCCAAACTCTTCCATGGTAACACCGAGCAAGGTATTTGCACCAGCAACTGTTTTTTTATTATGTGTTATAACAATATACTGACTTAAACTTCCAAACTCTCTCAAAGTATTTATAAACCTACTAACATTCTCATCATCTAAAGCTGCATCAATTTCATCTAATAAACAAAATGGAGATGGTCGGACCATGTATGTAGCGAACAATAATGCAACAGCAGTCATAGTTTTTTCACCACCAGACAAAAGTGCAATGTTTTCAAGTTTTTTACCAGGAGGCTGTGCAAAAATATCAACACCAGACTGTAAAACATTTTGAGGGTCAACTAAGCGGAGTTCTGCTCTACCACCACCAAAAAGACGACGGAACATATTATGAAAATTCTTTTTAATTTTATTATATGTTGCTAAAAAGAGTTCTGTTGACTCAGCTCTGATTTCTTCGGTAATTCTATGAAGGTCATCTCGTGCTTTTTTAAGGTCTTCAATTTGGCTTGCAAGGAAATCATATCTTTCTTTTGCCTCCCCAAATTCTTCAACTGCCATTAAATTAACATTTCCAAGCTCACGAATTTTTTGGCGTAATACTTGAACTGATTCACGTAAAACAGCTGGTTGAACCGTTATAGTAAACATTCTCTCTTCAAATTCCATCAAATCTCTTGAATGACTTTCTTTGAAATTTTCTTTTAAGTTGCGAATTTCTGTATCTGTAGTTGCAATAGCAAGATGATATTTTTCAATTTTTAACTGATGCGTTGTCATTTCAGCCATGAGATTTTTTTGGTCTTCTCTCTTACCTGCAACATCAGAGTTTCTATCAAGAATACTTTTTTCAAGACTCTCAAGCTCTTGAGTCAAACGTATTCCTTCTCTTTTCATAACAGCAATTTCACCCTCGACTTCAAGTACTTGACTATCAATATCTTCAAATCGTTTTGTCTCTACAAAAAACTCATTTTCTAAATCTTTTAATGCTCCCTCTTGACTGGCAATTTCACGTCTTAAGAGTCTTAATTGGTCATCACTTGATTGTATTTGCGCTTTCATTTGAGCTTGACTTATTCTTAAATTTTCAAGGGTGATACGATACTCATCCATTTTTAGATTTAAGTCTTGGCTATCACTATTGATTGCTACAATTGCTTCTTTTTTTTCATTTACACGAGAACGATTTTCTTGTATGTTGGTATCTATTGCTCGTTTTTGTGTAATAATTCCTTCAGGTGATAAAAAATCTTGAATAAAAGATGGACTTGATTTTTGGAAGCTTTCAATTGCCGTTTCTAAGTTTATTACCATTGTTTCAATTTCTGTAAAAGAAGCAACTGCTGATGAAACAAATTTTTGTGTATCAGATGAAGATGGCTCTTTTATTGTTGAAAAATCGGTAAAGATTTTTTTTCTTCCACTTGCCAAAACTTTTAACTTAGATAATATTTGGTCAAGGTCAGCTTTTGCTTTATTAGCTCCCTGAGAGGATAAACCTGCATCTTTTAATTTTGCATCAAGCTCAGTAACGATATTTTCTGTTATGGCCTCAAGCTCTTTTTGTAAGTCTGCCCTATCTGAATCTAAACTCACTATGTCTTGTTCAATATCGCTTATTTTTTTATTATTTGTAAGTATCCGATCACTCGAAATAGTAATATTTTCTTCAAAAGAAGTAATATTTTTTGCAATTTCTAATAGCCTTCTTTGCAGTTCCTGTAAAGACCCTTCTTGCTCATCAGCATCTTCAGTAAGTATGTCTAAACGTTCTTCAAGACCTGTCTTTTTTACTTCTATTTGTTTTAACTTTTCTTTTGCTAAGCTTCTACTTTCTTCAAAATGCCGCAGACTTTCATTCTTAGACCTTTCTTCTATTGCAAGTCCAAATATTTTTTGCTGCATTTCATTTAACTTTACTTCCATCGCTGTTACTTCATCAACATGTTGAGTCAATTCAGTATTAATTGCTTCAATCTTTTGTTGTACGCCATCACGCTTTGCAGTAACCTTTTGTAAGTCTTCATCTCTATTTCGCTTATCTTGAATAAAACTTTTTAAACGCAATAGTTGAATGTCAAGCTCATGATCGAAGATTTCGTCTTTTAATTTTCTATAGTCACTAGTTTTATCTGCTTGTATTTTTAAGGTATCATAGGTTCGTTTAACTTCTCCTAATATTCCTTCTACTTGCTTCATGTTTTCTTCTGTTCGTTGAAGTTTTCGTTCTGCCTCTGCTCTTTTCGCTTTAAATCGAGTAATACCTGCCGCTTCCTCAAAAAGGTAACGACGATCTTCGGGCTTACTTGAAAGGATTTGGTCGATCTTCCCTTGCTCCATAACTGAGTATGCAACTTTTCCAACACCTGTATCCCAAAATAACTCTCTAACATCTTTTAATTTGCACTGACGATTATTAATAAAGTATTCGCCTTCGCCAGAACGGTATAAGCGTCGCTTTATGCTTATTTCGCTCATATCGAGAGGTAAAAGTCCATTGTCATTTGCTAATGTGAGGGTAACTTCTGCCATATTTAATGGTTTTCGTGTTTCTGTTCCATTGAATATGACGTCTTCCATTTTTTCAGCTCGCATTGTTTTTGCTGCCTGCTCGCCCAATACCCACTTTACAGCATCTACAACGTTACTTTTTCCGCAACCATTAGGACCTAAAAGTGCAGTAATTCCATCTGCAAATTCAATACGAGTCCTATCAGCGAACGATTTAAATCCAAAAACTTCTAGACCTTTAAGAAACACACTTACCCCTGTGACAAGCATCTTATACAAGAGTAGATAAAACGCCCAATTATAAAATTTATACTATCTATTTTACTAAGTAAAGGAAGGAAGGTCAAGTGTAATTTTTAATTACATTAAACTAATTGATTACGTATTTTCTCAATAAAAAAATTCTTATCCATCAATAAAAGGCTCAACCACCTTTCCATCTCTGAGTTCGCGTGGATAAATAATTATGCCGAGTTTTTTTTCTAACCTAGAAAGATTTCGAAGCTCAAACTCATCACCTATTATAGCATTTATTCCTTCTTTCCCTGCCCTTGCTGTACGCCCTGCTCTATGAACAAAAAAATCAGCATTTGATGGCAAATCCATTTGGATAATATGTGTAATATTAGGAATATCAAGCCCACGAGCAGCAAGATCACTTGTAATAATTATAGGTAATTTTCCAGATCTAAAATGGTCTAAAGCTTGCTTACGCTTAATTTTATCGGTTTTTGCTGTAAGCACCTCACAATGTACCTTGTGATGCTTTAATCTTTCATTCAAATAAATGGTTTCATCAACCCTTGAACAAAACACAATTGCTTTTTTAGGCTGCTCGGCAGCTAAAAAACTGCGCAATACCTTTGCTTTATCACGACTTTCTGCATGAAAAGCCCAATGTGTAATACGCGATTTTAACACATCTTCTTTTGGAAGTAATATAATTTTAAAATCTTTTGTGTCTTTTTTTTCTATTGCTCGTTTTAATATTTTTTGCATTGATTCAGGTAAAGTTGCTGAACAAGCGATTACCTGCGTATTTGATGGCATCATATCCACGAGTGATAAAGTTTCATCGCGCATTTCTGGGGATAAAAGGCGATCAACTTCATCTAGTATTATTGCTTTAACCCCATTAATTTTAAGTTTTTTTAAATGTATTAATTCCATTAAACGAATACTAGACCCAACTACAGCATAGGGTTTATCTTTAAAACTTTCAATTTGCCTTTTTAAGGGAGACCCTCCAAAGCAAAGCACACCCTTAAATGGAGAAAAATAGTTTACTTCATTTTTTATTTGTGACGCAAGCTCCAATGTTGGAGAAATAACGATTACCTCAGGGTTTGGAAATACATTTGCCCTATTTTTATCGAGCAAAGTGATGTCTGTGCCATCGTTTGTTTTTTGTAAAAAACTAGTTTGTAAAAGAGGCAATAAATATGCAAGCGTTTTTCCAGTTCCAGTTTCAGATTCAAAAAAACAATGTGCTTGAGATAATATAAGTGGCACAAGACTTTCTTGTACTTTCGTAGGCTCTGTTATTGAGCGACTTTTGAGTTTTTCGATAAAAAACTCATGTATTGATAAACGTTTCATTGTTCTATTAGTATAGCACAAAAATTAAATCTATGCTATAATTCCTAGAATGAAAATTGGAATAGATGTGTTTGGTTGTGAACACGGTAAATCAGGCTTAGGCTCTTATGTAATTTCTCTCGTGCAGAACTTGCCCGTTGATGATAACTGTACGTATGAGCTATTTGGACAAGAAATTGATCGATATACATTTGATCCCGGCGATGGAAGAGTCACTTTCACTGGCATAGATATTAAAGATACTTTAAAAGCAGAAAAAAGATGGCATAACTTTAAGTTGAAGTCATTTATAAAAAAACAAAAATATGATGCTGTTCTTTTCCCATCTGGCTCACCAATGAGTCGATTCTCTGCCAATGTCCCAACTGTCGTAGTTGTTCATGAAATAGTTTCTGAAACACTTAATAAGGTGTTTAACAAAATATCAGTTGGACTATTTAGGCGAAAGCTTAAAAAAGCAACCAAAATTGTTGCTGTAAGTCAATTTATTCGAAAGGACTTATTAAATTTAGGGATTAAACAGGAAAATATTGAAGTTATTTATGATGGAGTGCACCACGCTCTTGCAACTACGAACAAGCAACATAAAGAAGAAATTCTAAACTCAAGCGACAGTCAAGATGATTTTGCCTATATAAAGCCTTTTGCAATAAAAAGACCATACATTACCTATGCCTCAAGAATTTCAAAACCTGAAAAAAAACACATTGAGTTAATTAAGGCCTTTTCAGATTTTAAAAAGCGAACTGGGCTTCCTCATAAACTTGTTCTAGCTGGAAATGAAGACGCATATGCACACACAATACATGAGCTCCTACGAGACTGCGAGTTTTCCCCTGATATTCTCATAACTGGTCACTTCCCCAGAGAAAATTTCTTCACATTATACTCATTATCTGAAGCATGTATTTTCCCATCAATCAATGAAGGGGTTGGACTTCCTGTAATAGAAGCTATGGCATGTGGAATACCCGTTGCCTGTTCAAGTCAAGGATCATTAAGTGAAATAGCTGGAGATTTTGCCCTTTATTTTGACCCAGACAATATTGAAGATTTTTCAAATTCAATTGAAAAAATACTTTCCGATATACCGTTGCGAGAAAAGTTCATAAAAGGTGGTTTAGAGTGGACTAAGCGCTTTTCATGGGAAAAAACTGCTCAGCGCACAGTTGATTTACTTAAAAGCTTGGTTAAATAAAAAGTAGCGGCCTTAAGCCGCTAAACTAACAGTCAACGATATTTCAGCTTTGCTGAAACTCAATAGTAAAAATCATCATGAACCCGTTAAACCCACTTGCAATACCATTTAGAGCAAGGGGCACAGTAACGAGCTATGACAATTTTGTGTTTATGCACTTCTTTGTTCAATCTGTAGCGTCTCACATGAGCAATGCTTTTCCGTTACCATTTTTTCTGTAATAGTAAGCGTTTTTTTGCCCTTTATGGATGGAACTTCAAACATAATATCTAAAAGCATTTTTTCAACTATTGCCCTAAGACCACGTGCACCCGTCTTTTGTTGTATAGACATCTCTGCTATTGCAGAAATTGCCTCGTCATTAAAAATAAGTTCAACATCATCCATTGCAAAAGAAGCCTTAAATTGTTTTGTTATTGCATTCTTTGGTTCTGTTAATATACGCACTAAGTCTTCGCGCGATAACTCGTTTAATGCTACAGCAATCGGCATACGACCAATAAGTTCTGGTATAAGTCCAAATTTTACAAGATCATCTGGAATTACTTGATTTAACAACAAAGAACGTTGCTCATCATCCATTGCATGAATATGGGAACCAAAACCAATTGCATGTTGACTAACTCTTGAATCAATAATTTTTTCTAAACCAACAAAAGCACCACCACAA
>CAYJGO010000021.1:0-21122 GCA_964369855.1 uncultured Treponemataceae bacterium
TACTCTTTGCATTATTCATTTGACTTGAAACAAAGGCTTCCCAAATTATGGTATAAAGGCGCAATTGGTCACGTGTTAAATATTCTTTTACGTATTCTGGTGTATAGGTTACATAAGTAGGGCGAATTGCTTCGTGAGCATCTTGTGCTTTTTTACCCATTGAATACTCAATAGCTTTTTCAGGTAAATCTTTTGGATATTTTTCTGAAATCCATTCTCGTACCTCATCCAGCGCTACTTGTGAGATTCTTGTTGAATCGGTTCTCATATAGGTAATTAACCCAACTCGACTAGAACCTATTGCAACACCTTCATATAACTGTTGAGCTACTTGCATTGTTTTTCTTGATGTAAAGCCGAGTTTATTTGCTGCAGCTTGTTGCAGTTTTGATGTCGTAAACGGGGCCTTTGGTTTAACCGTTCTATCTTGAGTTTTTATTTCAATGACTTCACACTCAGAGTTTTTTATCTCATCAATAATATCTTGTACTTCTTTTTCATTATTGAGTTCAATTTTTTTACCTTTGTATTGTACAAGCTGAGCTGTAAAAGCTGTTTTACCTTTTTTAAAATCGGCATCCAAAGACCAGTATTCAACAGGTAAAAACTCTTCAACTTCTTTTTCTCGTTCACAAATAAGCCGTAGCGCTACTGATTGAACACGTCCTGCAGAAAGACCATTTTTAACCTTTTTCCATAGAAGCGGCGATAAGTTATACCCTACTAGTCTATCTAAAACTCTACGAGCTTTTTGAGCATTTACCTTTGGCTCTTCTATTTCTGATGGATGCTCTACAGCTTCTTTAATAGCTGCAGGGGTAATTTCGTTAAAAACAATTCTTTTTATGGTAGCATTTGTCTTTGCTTCTAATGAGCGCTTTAAATGCCAAGCTATAGCTTCACCTTCGCGGTCATTATCACTTGCAAGTAATACTTCTGTTGATTTTTTTGCATCTTTTTGCAAATCTTTTAATATTGAGGCACGCCCACGAACAGTTATGTATTCTGGCTGAAAGTTATCTTCGATGTTTACTGCCATTCGTGATTTTGGTAGATCTATTAAGTGCCCCATGGATGCCTTAACGGTATACCCACTTCCGAGATATTTTTCAATTGTTTTAGCCTTAGCAGGGGACTCAACTATAACCAGTGTTGAGCGTTTTACTTTTTTTGCTTTTGCCTTAGTTGCCATTTTTTCTCCCAAATAATTCTGCTATACAATATACATTCTTTGTAAATAAATATGCCGCATACACAAAAAATATATTAATTTATGTTTAAGTTACAATAGTTCATTTATTTTGTCAAGTTTTTTTTCTATTGATTTCACGTTCTTCTAAAAAAGTCATACTGTTTACGAGCAAAAGTACATCATTTGCGTCACTTATTATTGTTGCACCCTCTTGAATGTAATCTAACACGGATTTTTTTCTCTTTTTCGTAAACATATAACCTTCAATACCTTGTTCATTTTTATTAGGTTGTGATGTTGCATGAATATCTTTATAAAAGCATAATTCTCGATTATGTTCAATGGCAAACTCAGCAGTTATAAGAGAGCCAGAACCCATCGGTGCTTCCATAACTAAAACTACTCTACTCAGTGCTGATATAATTCTGTTTCTTTGAACAAAATGCCAGTTTTGTACGATAGACCCAATAGGATATTCGCTTATGATACACCCCCCAGAAGCAAGAATTGCACCAGCTATTTTTTTATTGCTAGATGGAGTTATATTATCTACACCACTTCCTAGAACCGCAATAGTTTTACCATAGAGTGAACTTCCTTGGGCAAGTAGAGAACCAGTATGTGCCGCAGCATCTATTCCAAAAGCAAGACCTGAAACAACATGTATTCCCGCCTCGACTATCCTTGTTGCAATTTTTTTAGTAGCTATCGAACCTTCTCGTGTTGGCTTGCGCGTTCCAACTATTGCCACACTAGGCTTATCTAAAATATTGCTATTGCCTCGATAAAACAATGCATATGGTGGATCAAATATCTCTTTTAATAAATATGGATAATTTGCTGAATCATAAAATAATACTTTAACTCCATAATTTCTCATCAGTCGTATATCTTGTTCAACGAGTAGTACTATTTTTTCAGGATTCCATAATCGAGTATTAATTACTCGACCAACTTTAATGCTCAGTTCATCTAGGTGTAAGCATAACAGTTCACTTAAAGCATTTATGGTGTGTTCTAATCTACATTTTTCGCCAAAGCGTAAAAAACTCAAACGAGCAATGAATAGCCTTACATGAAGTGCGCTATCTGCAGTATTACATATTGTATTTTCGTTCATACTATATGTATAGCGTTTTTTTACAAAAAAAATAATCAATCTTATTATTTTAATTATCGTAAAACTGGAGCAAAATTAATTGTATTATGTAGAGCGTTTAGGAAAGAATTCTTTATGATAATCATGCAATGCCTCATTATCAATATGAGTATAAATTTGTGTTGTAGCTAAATCTGAATGCCCAAGTAGCTCCTGCACACTTCTTAAATCTGCCCCACCTTGCAAAAGATGAGTTGCAAAAGAATGGCGAAGTGTGTGAACTTTTGCACTTACTCCGCTCAACATTTCAAGCTCCTTAAATCGCTTCCAAACCCCTTTCCGTGAAATGGGTTTACCAGCATAATTTACAAAAAGTTCACCAACGGTTCTTGTTCCAACAAGTTTATACCTTCCCTCATCAAGCCACCTCTGTATATGCAAAGCTGCTATATCACCAAAGGGCACTAACCTTTCTTTATCCCCTTTACCACGAACCCATAATAGTCTTTCAGAAATATGAACATTTTGCAATAATAGGGAACAAACCTCACTTATTCGGAGGCCTGACGAATATACGAGCTCAAAAAGTGCTCTGTCCCTAAGTCCAAGTGGCGTGCTTGTGTCTATGGTATCTAAAAGTGGATCAATTTGGTCTACGCGCCGAACACGGGGCAGTGATCTTTTTGCTCGCGGGCTTTGTAATAATAAAGCAATATTTTCCTTCCAATACCCTTCTCTAACGAGAAATGTTCCAAAAGAGCGTATTGCTGAAATATCTTTCGCTATTGTTTGCTCATCACAAGAAGAACGAGTACTATCACCTGTTTTACGCCACACAAGATAATACATTAAATCTTGTGCGGTTAAATTAGCATAGTGAATTTGCTTTGTTTCACACCATCGTAATAACTCAATAATTGCTATTCGATACGTTTCAACACTAAGCTTTCCCTTACGTTCGATAAGAAGGAGGTCATCAGTGTATTTTGTAACTATGTAATTCGCCTCTTGGGCAATATTCATAATTTAATCTGAATCCAAATTAATTCTATTACTTCTAACACATGCTGGAACTTCAATACCGTCTTTATTCTTAAACATAGAATCATCAAAAAATGAAGGTTTTTTTTCAGCTGGTCGTGAAGATACTTCATCATCATCTATTGGGGCATTTCGAGCAAAACCAGTAAACTGAGAAGACATTGAAGGTTTTTCTTCAGATACCGTTGAAGAAAGAGAAGGCTTTCCCCCCATACCGATATGTTCCCATTGTTTATATGACATGAGGTTTCCTTCTGAACTAATTTGCTGTGTTGAATCAGGATGTAAAATTTCTGCTTCTGAAACACTTCCGCCTGAGTCTGGAAAACCAGTAGCTATAACTGTAACAGTCACACTTTCACCTAGTGCTTCATCAACAGAATGTCCATAAATAATACCAACATCTGGGTCAGCAGTTTGGCGAATAGTATTAATAATTTCCTCTGTTTCAATCAATGAAAGTGTTTCACCACAAGAAATATAAACAAGAATATGTTTTGCCCCATCAATATGACAATCTTCTAATAATGGATTATTGATTGATGCAGTTGCTGCATCCAAAGCTCTGTTTTCCCCAGTTCCTGTTCCAACACCTAAGATTGCGTCACCCTTACCTTCCATAGTGGTTCGAACGTCAGCAAAGTCAATATTAACATCAGCAGGATTTGTAATAATATCAGAAATACCTTGAACACCTTTGCGCAATACATCATCAGCTACTAAAAAAGCTTCTTTAATTGGTGTTTTTTTATCAACAATTGCTAATAAATTCTGATTTGGGATAACTATAAGTGTGTCAACTTCAGCATGAAGTTTTCGAATTCCTTCCTCAGCTAAGGCCATTTTAGCCCTACCTTCAAAGAAAAACGGCTTAGTAACAACGCCAACGGTAAGGGCCCCTTGTTCTTTTGCAACACGTGCAATTACCGGAGCAGCCCCTGTTCCTGTTCCGCCACCCATGCCAGCGGTAACAAAAACCATATGTGCGCCTTGCAAATGCTCGGCTAATAAATCTAAATCTTCTTGTGCTGCAAGTTCACCAATTTCGGGCTTACCACCAGCACCTAAACCACCGGTAAGCTTCGACCCAAGGCCAACTTTATCTCCAGCTTTTGATGCAGAAAGAGCTTGTAAATCTGTATTTGCGACAATAAACTCAACATTTTTTATTCCCATCTCAATCATGCGATTGACAGCATTTGACCCACCACCACCAACTCCAATTACTTTCATAATTGTTGGATTACCAGTTTTACCATGCTTGACAATATTTAAATTTGCAGATTCACTGCCATCTTTTTTTACAGAAAATTCAATCATGTACCCCACCTCATGTATAAAAGAATTTATCTTCTTACATATCATAAATACTGTATACCAGATTCATTGTTTTTTCAATACTAAAACCGTAAAAAACTGATTTTTTTTTAAAAAAACTCCTTAAACCAATTGCCTATACTAGATATTACACTTGGCTTATGTCTTTTTACCCTACCAGTATGTTCAAGCTCATCATAAGTATTTTTTTCAATACTTGATGCTAGCAAACCAATTACCGTTGAATATTCAGGAGAACGATAAGTTTCTACAGGCCCCCCATAATTTGATGGAAGGGCTATTCGTACATTAGAAGTTTTAAACTCTTTGGTTGCAAGCTCAACTATTCCTGGAAGAAGTGCTCCCCCTCCTGCTAAAATTACAGAACCACTTAGTCTCTTACTCTTAACTTGCTGAGGCAATTTTTTTCTAATTAATGTAAATATCTCTTCAATTCTTGGTTGTATTATCTGACATATTTCTAAGCGTGAAATTACTTGAGGTGGATTATTGCCAATACCAGGAATTATAACTTCTTCATCATCTGAGATTAATCCCTCCCAACAACAACCGGAAGTTTTTTTAATTTTTTCAGCACTTTCATAAGAAATACCTCTCATTATTGATAGGTCATTTGTAACAAGATTACCACCCACAGGAATTGAAATTGCATGAAGTGGTGTACCTTCTGAGAGGATTAATACATCAGTAGTTCCACCTCCTAAGTCTATCACAAGAGAACCTAATTCTTTTTCTTCTTCACTGACAACAGCTTGTGCACACGCTAATGTTTTTAAGAATACGCCATCTGCCCTATAACCAGCTCTAAAAATACATTGTAATATATTTTGAGTTGAAGTACGAGATGAAGTAATAATACAAACCTCTGACTCTAATCTTACACCTAACATATTTAAAGGATCTTTTACATCACCTTGTCCATCCACAATATATACTCTCGGGATGACATGCAAGATATGCCTATCAAGTGGAATATTTACTGCGCGTGAAGCTTCAATAACTCGCGAAATATCTTCTGAGTTTATCTCCCTATTTCCACCATTTTTTGCCGTAATAGCAACTAAACCTTTTGAAATGATACTTTCAATTTGAGCACCACCAACTGCTGTAATGCATGAATCGATTTCAACTCCTGCCATCATTTCTGCAGCATCTACTGCAGCACGAATTGATTGCATTGTTGACTCAATGTTTGATATTTGCCCATGACGTAAACCTGTTGAAATTGATGTTCCAATACCGGTAATGAGTAATGTGTTATTTTCTGTGATTTCTGCTATAACTGCCCTAACACTGCTTGTACCAATATCTAGGCCAACTATTATGTTACTCAAAACGTTCCCTCCAAAAGTTCTACTATAAGCCTATTTTATATGAAACTGTTCCATAACGCAAGTCCAATTCAGAAACAGAAGGGCTAACACTATTAACAACATCTAGGGCAACCATCATATATTTTAATGATTCTTCAGAAAAGTTCCTATCAATTAAAACTTTTGTCTTTGTGTGAACAGGATATATTATTAACTCATAATTGTCAAACTCTTTCGGAGTTATTAGTATTTCAGATATTACTGAAAAAAACTCAGATCTTGTTTCATGAATATTTGAAATTTGTTGTAATAGTGGAAAAAACTTACTATCTAGCCTCATGCCCTCAAAGAAAGTTTCTAAACTTAATCCAGTTATTAATGGCAAATTTGATGCTACATCCCCATCGGCCAAACCAAATAACACTCCATTTTTATCAATCAAAACAGGAAGCGTTTTATTATTGATTGTTGCTAGTGTAAAAGCTATCGGAGTTCTTTCCTTTACTTCAATTATAATCCGGTTTGGAAGTCTTTTTGATACAGAAACTGATTCTACGGCACTAAAGCTGAGCATTCGAGATGCAGCTAATGAAGTGTCAAATCGCGACCAATTTGTTCCACAGTATTCTGTGATACTTGTGCTTAACTCACGAGATTCCAACGTTTGCAAACCTATAAATGAGAGCTTACTTGTAGTAGTGTTAGGTATAATCAAAAAATACGCTATAGCTTCAATAACTAGTACTATACTAAGTGTAATAACTAGTATTTTTAGTGCTGTAAAAATGCTACTTTTTTTCTTCGTTGTTGAATTTTTTGTATCAAAATTTTCTTGATCTTGAAATTCTTCCAAGTCTACCCAAACATAGTTTTCGCTCATAAAATTACCTCGTCTATTTGCTCTTCTTTATATCGAGAAACGTTTAATAAAAATCCACATAAACATAACGTTAGAAATATTGAAGATCCACCTGCTGAAAAAAATGGTAGCGGTATCCCAGTTGCAGGGAATGCACCTGAAACTACTGCACAATTTGTTAATGATTGCATAGCAATTATTAATGCACTACCAAAGGCAAGAATACTTCTAAATTTATTTTTACATGTTAGGGCAATTTGAAATGCCTTCCATGAAAAAAATCCAAGTATTACTATATATATTAAAACTCCAAAAAAACCCATTCCCTCTGCCCAACCAGCAAAAACAAAATCTGCTTGAACTTCTGGTATACCTTGAACTGCATCCACGCCTGTCATCCCCTTACCAATTAACCCGCCATCGCTTATTGCTTTTTTTGACATAGTTACTTGGTAATTAGCACCATTTATATCATACTCTGGACGTAGAAAAGCAATAAGTCGGTTAACGCGATACTCTTCGGTAAAAATAAACAAAAAGCTAGCCGGTAGAGCAAAAATGGCAAATATTGCAAACCAATAAAGTTTTATCCCTGCCACAAATAGAATTGCAAAGCCAAGTATTAAAATAAATAATGCAGTAGAAAAGTCACTTTGTAAAAACACTATCATTACAAAGGCAAAAATACCAATTGCCGCAGGCAAAATCGTTGCCATTGGGTCATTTAGTTTCTCTTGTTTTTTATCAAATAAGTTTGCCAAAAATAGTATTACTGCTATCTTAGCAAGCTCAGAAGGCTGGAATGTTAACCCACCAGGGAATTGAATCCACCGACTGGCACCATTTCTCTCAACTCCAATGACAGGAAAAAATGGTAACAAGCACAATATAAATGTTCCGATTACGATAACAGGGAGTAACTTCCGGATAATATCCAAATTAACCCATGCACATATAACGGCAAATATAATGCTCACAAAAATAAAAACTAATTGTCTTTTTACAAAATAGAGATCATCATCAAACATTCTCATAGCATAATTTGATGATGACACATATAACGTTACCAATCCTAATCCTAATAAAAGAACAATTGATAGGATTAACGAATGATCGACCTTTGTAGTATTTAGAGGTTTTTGTGCGAATACTGAAAAGCCATTCATCAATCTACCTCCTTGCAAGACACTATATTTTTAAGAATTGGTGTACATCTTTCAAGTTGTATACCTCTGGAACCTTTTAGCAATATAATATCATTTGAATCAATTTCACCTATTAAACTTTTTACAATCCTTTCAAGGCCAATATCGCTAATATCATCAGTACTCAGACCTTCTTGAAATATATTTTCTTTTTTTAGAGCACCTGTAAAGCTAGTCCCAATAAAAAGAGCTTTAGAAAAATTTGATTCTAATACTTTTTTTATAATACTAACATGTATATCTAGACTTTTTTCACCTAATTCTAACATGTCACCTAAAATAACTATTTTCCGCCCAGCCCACTCTAAGTCACTAAAAAAATCAAGAGAAGCACTCGTTGATTCATAGCTACCGTTATAACAATCTTGAATTATAGTAATATCACCTCTTAAAACCTCAGATCGACCAAATAGTGGTTTTACAGACTCAAGGCCCTGTTGTATTTGTTCATCAGAGAGCCCGAGGTGCTCTGCTATGGCAATGGCAGCTAAAGCGTTTTGAATATTGTGTGTGCCAATAAGGGGAAAAGAAATTAAGTGTGAATTTCGTAAAATGCTACTACCATCCAAACCGTTTGCTGTAATTTGTTTTACGGAGTCTAATGCATTTACACCATAGGGCTTAATTGTTCCCTCTACATCTTTTGTAAGGAAATCATAATATTTCTCACCTTCATAAACAAAGCCAACACAGTCCGAAGTAAAATTTGAAAAAATTTGTTTTTTTTCCTCAGCAATCGCTTGCTGTGTGCCGAGAATTCCAATATGGGCAGTTCCAATGTTTGTAATTACTGCAAGGTTTGGAAAAAAAACATCAGCCAATTCATTAATTTCACCTCGGCGATTCATCCCCATTTCAAATATGCCTACTTCATGTGATTCATCAATTGTAAACATTGATAAGGGTAGCCCTGTTTCTGAGTTAAGATTACCCACATTCATCACAACTGAATATTTTTTCGCCAGCACACTAGCTATACACTCTTTTGCGGTAGTTTTACCATTTGACCCTGTTACGGCAATTTTAATTAATGAGTCGAATTTTCTAAGATAGTAACTTGCTGCATCCTGTAGGGCTTTAAGGGTATCTTCAACAAGTAAAATAACTATATCTTGATGAATATTACTATATATTATTTCATGGCTAGAAAGGGATGATTTTTGTACTAATATTATGCTTGCACCATTTTTTACAGCACTTTCTATAAAGTCATGTCCATCTTGAAGGTTACCTATAAGAGCAACAAATAGAGAGTTTTTCTTTACATTTCTACTATCAGTTACAACAGAAGAACATGACATAGCTAGACTAACTTTATTGTTAAATAACGTAGCATTTGTAGCCTTGAGTAATTCTTGTGCTGTTAACAGTTTTTTTTCTCCCACTCAACTATTTCCTTTATTAGTCTATTTTCGAATCTGACATTTCAACCCTAACAATCTCATCACTAGTTGCTTGATGCATTTCTAATTCTTCAACTGCAATTTTTTCAATCCTTGAAGAGCTAGCTAAAAACCCCAAATCAGTTATTAGCTCCTTATTATTATCAATTGTATCACCTTGTAAGTCTTCTAATTTTTCTACGTCATATTCTAGTTTTGCAAATTTATTTGATTGCATAGCTTCAAGTGCTAAAAAAGTTGGTATAGATAATGCCATAACTAGCATTGCAAACCATCTAATCTTATTTTTTTCACCGTTCATAAGATCCTCCATCAATCAAATAACTATTTTCGTATTGTTACGCACGTATCTTTTCAACTACTCGTAACTTTGCACTCCTAGAAGGTGCATTCACTTCAACTTCTTCTTGTGTTGGTCCTACTGGCTTGCGGGTTAAAACACGGGCTCTAGGCTTTCCACCACATATACATATCGGCTGTTCCATCGGACATGTGCAACTTTTTGCAAGGTTTTGAAAGTATTTTTTTACAATACGATCTTCAAGTGAATGAAATGTAATTACACCCATTTTTCCACCGACTTTCAGCACTTTAAAGGCTAAATCTAGTACAGCTTCAACCCTTTCAAGCTCACCATTTACCGCAATACGAATTGCTTGAAAGCTTTTTGTCGCAGGATGTATTCCGCCATATCTGTACTCTTTTGGTACAGCATGAAATATACATTCTGCTAATTCTTTAGCCGTCAAAATCTGTGACTGCTGCCTTTTTTCTACTATTGCCCTAGCAATTCTCCTACTGTAGCGCTCATCACCATAATTAAAAATGATGTTGGCTAACTCTTGTTCACGCAAAGTGTTTACAAGTTCTTTTGCACTTAAACCCGTATACTCGCCCTTGAAATACTGCGAATTTGCATATAAACCACTGTCAAGGCGCATATCTAGTTCTTCATCTGCTCTAAATGAAAACCCCCGATTTGAACACTCATAGTGATAAACCGAAATCCCCAAGTCAAATAAGATTCTATCTGGCTTAGGTAAGTCATCTGGATAGTTTGCATAAAAATCATTAAACCATCCATTGAAAAACTTAATGCGTTTTCCATACCCAGACAAACGTTTTTTTGCCTTTTCTTGGATATTTTTATCTGCATCCAACCCAATAATACTCATTTTTACAAAATTCTGTAAAAATGCATTAGAGTGCCCCCCCTCCCCTAATGTTGAATCAACCATAAAGATTTCATCATCTGCCTTGATAGGTCCAAGATATTCTAGCGTCTGTGATAGCAACACTGGTGTATGTACAACATCACCTTCTCTTGAACCTTCATCTTCCACTAGACTTTGCATTTTAGTATTCATAGTAAAGCCTAATTATAAATATATTCCACTTAAGCCTTCTGAGGCTTGACGGAATTGGTTTTCTGTTTCTGCTATATATGCATCGTATCTCTTTGCATCCCATAGCTCCATATATCTATTCACACCCATAATTACACATTCCTTCGAAAGACCTGCGTAATCTCTCAATGCCTGAGGAATAGAAAGTCTACCACTTTTATCAAATTCAACATCCTGTGCTGGGCCGATAATGCGGCGAAGTACTAAGCGTGAATCAGGATTAAATGGTGAAGCTTGCTCCATGAGTTTTGCAGAGAAATTCTTCCACTCTTCATGAGTATACAACCAAAGACAACCGTCAATACCTTGTGTAATCATTAAAGATGGTTGATCGAGCATGGCACGCAACTTAGCAGGGAAAGAATATCTCCCCTTATCATCGAGCGTATTAGTGTATAAGCCTGTAAGCAATTCCATGCCACTTTTCTCCACAAGAACCCATTTTTTCCCACTTACTTACATTTTACACGAAAAATTCGTAATGTCAACGAAATTATTGAAAAAAACTTACAAAATAAAAAAAAAGTAATGATATCTTTACAATTTGTACAAACAAATGTATAGTATATCTATGATCAACACATATAACGAATCAAGTCTACATAAAACAATAAAAAGCATGATTGCAAAAGAAGTATCAGGTAAAACAGAAGTACAAATAGGCTCGTATATATGTGATATTGTTGATAAACACACAAATATAATTGAAATTCAAACTAAGAGTCTCGGGAATTTGACGGGCAAGATTCTAAACCTACTAGAAACACATAAGGTAACAATTGTTTTCCCACTGGCTACGGCAACCTATATTGAATACTACGATAGTGACAGTTTGCACGCCCAACCCATTTCTAGAAGAAAATCTCCAATAAAAAAAAATATATATGATATCTTTGACGAATTAATGGGATGCTTTCCAATTTTATTACACAAAAACTTCACGCTAAAGGTAATTGAAGTAAGTATTATAAAAAAAAGAATAAAAACAAAAGAAAAAGTGCAATCTGAAAATAAGAGACGAAAATTTCTGAAAAACTGGCTTACTGCTGACACATGTTTAGAAAAAATAAGTAACACTCACATTTTCAAAACTAAAAAGGATTATATACACTTGTTACCTCAAGACTTAAATAGTTCATTTTGTGTTCAAAATATTTGTACCCCAAAACTCATCACTCTAAAACAAGCATATAAAATGATTTGGACATATAACAAAATGAGAATAATTACGTTTATAAAAAAAGAAGGTAGAGTAAAGATGTATAAAATAGCAAAATAGAGAAAAAAAAACAGCAACCGAAGCTGCTGTTTCATTAAGGTAATCTTACCAACTGTCATCCATATCATATGGATCTGAGTTTTCAAATGCATATAGGTCAGTAATTGCCCGCAAATCATCCAAATATAAGTAATAAGTACCACTTGCTGACATCGGATCGCAGTCTACTCTAAAACCTACTACAGTTAACCCAGGATTTAATCCGTGGTATGCACTGTCTTGAATAATTCCTCTTGTTCCATCGGGTGAAGGTGGTACTGCTACTACCATTTTTTTCCATCCAGTAAAACTTAATTCACCCATATATAATTCAAAGTTATTGCCAAAAAAATCTCGTAAAAGTAAAGTAATAGTATGAGGCTGATTACGTCCTGCAACCCACACAGAAATAGTTTTAGTTACACCATCAATTGCAAGTGGTTGAGCAGGTGTTAAATAAAAGGAGTTTACACCTCTTCTAAAAAATTCAACTTTTGCACCAAAGGCTCTAAAATCTTCTGGGTTTTCAGTTCCATCAGAGGTCGGATCCTTAGCGAGAGGGTCTGGTCCTCCATCAAAAAATCTGCTAGAAATAAAACCTACGTCTGGAGACATTTTAACATTCCATGAACCTTCACGTTCAAATGAATCTACCATAACTTCTCGAAGAGCAAAATTTGCAGAATCTGCACCAATTAAAGTTGGGTCTGGTGCTGCAATACTAGTTTGAGAAAAAGCTATGCTTGCAACAAACAGAATAAGTACGGTTGATAATATTTTTTTCATTAGTTTGCTCCTCCTGTTGTATCTGCTGCCTCACCGAATTCAACATCAGACAAGAAATAACCGTCATAGATGTTTGATAGCGTATATGATGCATAGCGAACTTGATCAAAGAAAATTCTGAAATCATCAACATATTCAGTTGGATGAGTTCGAACTCTAAAACCAACAAATGTTAAATTTTCTGGTCCTGATCGAAGACGTGATGTTTGTCTCATCCATGTTGGAACTTTAATTACAACATTTCTCCATCCTGAGTATGCTAAGTTTCCGCCATAAATAACATGAACAGCACCATCTGCATCTCGAACGAGAATATCTAAAAAGTACATATAATTTGCACCCCATACCCAAAAATCAAATTGAGTAACAGTTCCTTTTAGAGGAATTTCATAAGGTACCAATTCTCCATTTTCATTAGCCATTTGTGGATATATTTCAAACCAGTTATTACCTTTCCGACTAAATCGTGTTTGCACACCAAAAACTTGTGCTTCTGGGTCACCCTCTTCTCGATATACTTGCAGTGAGTTAGGCATTCCTGGTGTATTTCCGTATACAGGATATACCTCACCTATTTCTTCATTTACATAAATTGAATCACTGGCACGAACTCCCCAAGTCCATTCTACTGACTCGGGAACATCAAAATCGTCAATCAAGATAGTTTCGATACTGTTAACGTTTGGCTGTGCAGACAACGGCACGCAAACAAAGCATAATACTAGTAGACTAACAAAGATTATACAAAAATGTTTCATCTCAAACTCCTTTTTGATACTATAAGAAACAAATATTTCATAATATTTTATCGGCATGTTGACATCCATTCATTATCATTATATTTGTTCATGTATAAATTGTCAATCTTTGTTTGCACTTTTTTACAAATTTTGTATTGATTATTTTTTCAATAAGGCGTAAAATTACTTTATAAATGAATTTATTAGGAGATTACAATGGTAAGTTACAAAGAATTAGGATTAGTAAACACAAAAGAGATGTTTGCTAAGGCAATTAAAGGTGGTTATGCAATTCCTGCGTATAACTTTAACAATATGGAGCAATTACAGGCAATTATACAAGCTTGTGTTGAAACAAAGTCTCCTGTTATCTTACAAGTTTCATCAGGTGCTCGAAAATATGCCAACCAAACTTTATTACGCTATATGGCACAAGGTGCAGTTGAATATGCAAAAGAACTTGGATGTGCTAATCCAGAAATCGTATTACATCTTGATCATGGAGACAGTTTTGAATTATGTAAAGATTGTATAGAAATGGGATTTTCTTCTGTTATGATTGATGGGTCTCATCTTTCATATGAAGACAATGTAGCTTTGACTAAAAAAGTTTGTGACTTTGCACACAGCCAAGAAAACTATGTAACTGTTGAAGGTGAACTAGGAATTTTAGCTGGCGTTGAAGATGATGTAGTTGCTGAGCACAGCACATATACAAAACCAGAAGAAGTACAAGACTTTGTTTCTAAAACTGGCTGTGATTCACTAGCTATTTCAATTGGTACAAGCCATGGTCGTCAAAAATTTAAGCCTGAGCAATGTACAAGAACTGCTGATGGTGTTCTTATTCCACCTCCACTTGCATTTGATATTTTAGCTGAAATTGAAGAAAAACTACCAGGCTTCCCAATTGTACTTCACGGAGCATCATCTGTTCCAGTTGAATACGTAAAAGAAATTGAAGAATTTGGTGGACAACTTTCAGATTCAGTTGGTATTCCAGAAGAACAACTAAGAAAAGCTGCAAAGTCTGCTGTTTGTAAAATTAATATTGACTCTGATGGACGATTAGCAATGACTGCAACAATTAGAAAAGAATTTGTAAAAAACCCACAAGAGTTTGACCCAAGAAAATACTTAGGCCCAGCTCGTGATGAACTTAAAAAAATGTACTCACATAAAAATAAAGAAGTTCTTGGTTCAGCAGGAAGTATGTAATTTATTATAAAAAAAAGCAGTTTTATACAAACTGCTTTTTTTTTGCTTATACATATATAACCACTTACGTAAGTTTGTTAGAATAAACACAAGCCCCAACATACAAAACAAATAATGCAATAATAATAACAACATTGCTATCAAGTACATATAATGAATCAATTACTGAAGGCATTATCAAAAATAAAACAAAGCATGATACCCTAATTAAAAACTGCATATCAAATGTTAGTTTTTGTACACCACTTTTATGATTATTAATATATGAAGTAATATATAATAGCACATTGTAAACACCATACAACATCCATACAAACATAATGGGCCTTAAAAAGAGTTTGTACCAATCAAAAACTGAACTTGTGGTCAATGCTCTAGCTGGGAAATATACTGATAAAAATCCAAGAACAAAAAATGGTAATTCATTCCACTTTCCATCATACGGCTTAATAAAAATAAACACAAACACACTACATAATATGAATGGGAATAAAGTATCATTAAAAAAATAATGGAAAAAATTTGGAAAAAATGAATATGGACTTAAATAGTACATCGAAGTAAAAAACAAAGCTATAAAACTAACTATAATTCCCAGAAGAAATCCAATTAATATTGAGGTTAGCTTATTTTTAACAATATTAAAATAATTTTTAGTTACAGCACAAAACAATGCTACTATAAAAAACAAGAAGGTCATAAATATAGTCATGCTTTACATTATCATAAAATTTAAACTGACACAAGTGCCTAAAAGTTATTTTCATCGTAGTTTTATATTTTAAAAAATACAGTAAAATTATATAATAAAATGTTCCAAGATTAGTGGTAAATATTTAGTTAAAGTACTTTACATTGTTGATTAATATATGCTATAATTAAGGACATGTTTTAAGAAGCTGTCATTATTATTGCTAATTCGGGAGGCTAATAATATTGATAAAAGGAGAATAGTTGGCGGATCAAAAAGATAAAGGCTTACGTATAAACGAACAAATACGTATTCGTGAAGTACGACTCATTGATGATGAGGGAGAACAAAAGGGTGTAGTTGCAACTGCAGAGGCTTTAGCTATGGCAAAAGAGCGCGGTTTAGACTTAGTGGAGGTAGCCCCTACATCGAACCCACCAGTTTGTAAAATATTGGATTATGGCAAGTATCGTTTTGAAATGGAAAAGAAATTACGTGATTCCAAGAAAAAACAAAAATTAC
This sequence comes from uncultured Treponemataceae bacterium, assembly GCA_964369855.1. Lineage (GTDB taxonomy): Bacteria > Spirochaetota > Spirochaetia > Treponematales > Treponemataceae > CAYJFX01. The sequence continues at coordinate 16,072 of CAYJGO010000021.1, forward strand.
TTAAACTTAAAGAAATCCGTATGCAGCCAAAAATTGGGTCCGGCGATTTAGACTTTAAATCAAAGCATGTACAAGAATTCCTAAATGACGGAAACAAGGTTAAAGTAACCATTCGCTTCAGAGGAAGAGAACTTGCTCATACTGAACTTGGATTTGATGTTCTTAAAGAAGCACTAAAACGCCTAGATGAGAATACATATGGAATTGAAAAACCGCCAGCAATGGAAGGTAGATTCATGTCTATGACTCTTAATTCAAAGGTAAAAAAATAACGAGGTAAAAAAGCATGCCCAAAATGAAATCAAAAAGAAGCGCTGCAAAACGCTTTTCACTGACTGCTACTGGCAAAGTAAAGTACAAGAAGATGAACCTTCGCCACATTTTAACGAAAAAAGCTCAAAAAAGAAAGAGACAACTTCGTGCAACTGGAATTTTGAGTGAAGCAGATTCAGCAAAAATTCGAAAGCAAATGTTGCCTTACGGCTAAACCTAGGAGAAAAAAATGGCAAGAGCAATAGACGGAAGCAAACGTCTTAACAGACGAAAGAAAATTTTAAAATTAGCAAAAGGTTTTCGAGGCAGAAGAAGTACTAACTTTAAAGCTGCTAAGGACGCTGTTACAGCTGCATTATCAGATTCGTACGTAGGACGAAGAGATAAAAAAGGCGATATGAGATCTTTATGGATTACTCGTCTTAATGCTGCTGTAAGAGACCAAGGTATAAGTTATTCTAGATTTATAGACGGCTTAAACAAAGCTGGTATCATTATCAACAGAAAAGCTTTATCTAATATGGCTATTGAAGATCCAACCGCATTTACTGCAGTTGTTGAAGCTGCGAAAAAAGCCGTAAACTAAGCAATACAAATAGTATTGCTTTGTAAGAAAGGGAGTATCTGATTAAGTCTTTAGGATTAAATTAGTACTCCCTTATTTTATTTAAGAGTCGTTTACAGGAGATCTTGATGATAACTTTAGAGCAAATAAAACTTTTGGAACAAAAAGTTGAAGCTGCCTTACAAAAAATAGTTGAACTACAGCATGAAAACAACACATTAAAACAAAAAAATGAAGATTTACTTGTTGAGATCGAATTAATTCAAGAGCAATCCGAAAAAAATAAAATTGAAGAAGTTGGTATTGAAAAAAAGATTTTATCAATTTTAGATAAATTAAATAATGTAGAAGATACAGTTCGGCAAACCCAATCAGAAACTACTATCGAGCTACCAAGCACCACGGCATCGGTAGAAAACAATGTAAACTTAGAAACACACCAAAATACTCCTAAAAAAAATGAAAGTGTTTTTGGAAATACTACATCCACATATCATCATGAAATAAATGAATCCTTGGATATATTCTAAGATTAATAAGTAATAATATGGGAACATTAAAAATTGAATTACTAGGTACATCATTTTCAATTGAGTCAAAAGAAGACTCAGTATACCTAGAAAAGCTATTAGAGTATTATAGAAATGTCACTGAAGATGTTGAAAAAGTTGCAACAAATAGTGATAAAAGAAAAATTGCAATCTTATCAGGATTGATGCTTTGCGATGAACTATTTAAAGAGAAAGTAAAACGACACGAATTACATACGTCATCACAGAGCGAAACAAATATACCAACCTCTCCTAGTATTGAATTGGATGAAGTAGAAAAGCGAACATTAAAAATGATTGATGATATTGATAGGCTAATCTCATGAGCAACTTTTCTCTATGGGTTGATGCAGATTCCTGCCCTGTTGTTGTTAAAGATATAATTATACGTTTTTCTACTAGATTGAGCATTACAACATATTTTGTTGCAAATCGCCCTATTCCCCTACCAAAATCTGAACTTTTTATTATGAAAGTAGCTGATAATACCCCTGATGCGGCAGATGACTATATTGTAGAATGTTCTAATGATAATGACATTGTTATTACCCGAGATGTTCCTTTGGCTTCTCGTCTAGTAGAGAAAAACCTTGTTGTATTAAGTGATAGAGGAAAGTTATATTCACCTGAAAATATACGAGAAAGTTTATCTATGCGAAATTTTAATTTAGAATTAATTCAACAAGGTAGTCCTGAATTGAAAACTCATGGATTTTCAAAAAAAGACCTAAATTTATTTGCAAATCTACTTGATAAAGAGATGCAAAAAAAATTACGAAGCCAACAAAAATAGAAGCACATATTGCTAAAATAATTATCAGTTTTTCTTTCTTTTAATATCAACTTCTGTTAACATTACAGAGGTGAGAATGATAATACCTCCAATAACAACAGATGTTCGTATGACATCTAATCCAAGTATGATTGAAAACATACTTCCAAAAAAACCTTCTAAACTCAAAATAATACCAACTTTTCCAGGAGCCACAACTTGTTGGGCCTTTGTTTGAAAAAAGTAGCAAAACAAAGTTGAAAATAAGGCAAGATAAAGAGTTGGAAGAATTCCTTGTTGCACCGATAGCATAGTTGTTTTGTCTAAATCTGTTAGTAAAAAAACAAAGCTAGAAATAATACCTGCAGTTAAAAGTTGCAAAAAAGTTAAAACTTTAATGCTTAATCCTTTTGAAAATATTCCTAAATATGATATGTGAAGGGCAAACATAAGTGCGCAAAGTATTACTGAAATATCCCCTCTATTAAACTGCAACCCCATCCTAAAGTTAAGTGTTAAAACTCCTATTCCAATTAATGTGGTTGTTGCTAAAATAAAAGTTTGTATTTTTGGTCGCTGCTTAGAAATTGCCCATACTATAAAAGGCACCATGATAACATTCGTTGCAGTTAAAAATGCTGCATTGGAAACACTTGTTTGGGACTGCCCGACAATTTGAATAAAAAATCCAAAAAATAAAAAGACTCCTGCTACAAACCCATGCAACAAAGTTTTCTTATTTGAATTAAAAATCTCATTTTTACTAAATAAAAATAAAACAAAAGCTGCTAAAAGAAAGCGTATACTTAAAATAAGGGAATCAGGCATTTGCGATTCCAGGGCATATTCTGTTGCAATAAATCCACCGCCCCACACGATTGCAACTAAGACAAGCTGTAGTTCAGCGAAGAAAACATTTTTATTGTGCATTATTATTCCTTACTTTGAATACCTAAAGTTTTTATTCTTCAGGCCAGTTATTAGTTATATTTTCAATTTCTGGAAGAACTTCCATAAAGCTTGCAACAATTTCTGGATCAAATTGTTTGCCTACTTGTGACTGAATTTCATCGAGTACGTCTTGATGACTCCAAGCATCTTTATAAACTCGTTTTGATGACAATGCATCATAAACATCTGCAAGAGATACAATTCGCGCTGACAGTGGAATACTATCCCCAAAAAGTGGTTCTCCATTAAGCATAGTTTGATTATTCGAAAAGGAAGCTTTTTTGATATCAATTTTCCCTGGATAGCCTTTTCCATCCCATCTAGCATGATGATGTAGTGCTACATCTAAAGCCATTGCATCAAGCGGCGACTCTAAGGTTTCAAAAAGGAGAGCTCCAATACATGTATGAGTTCTAATTACATCATACTCTTCATCCGTAAATTTTCGAGGTAACTTTAAGATTGTATCTGGAATACCAACTTTACCTACATCGTGCAACATTGCAGCAATTTTTAGAGTATCTCTATATTTTCTTGAGTCTTCTTCTTGTATTCCTCTTGTGTGTGCCCATTGATCATATATTTCAACCGAATAACTGGCAACTCTATTTACATGTGCTCCTGTTTCTTTAGGGTCTCTAAATCCAGCCATTCTAATCATTCGCATAACCATTGCCCTCGTTAATCGAGTGCGTTCCAATGCTTTAGTTGCACTAAATGCAAAGTGCTGTAAATAAAACTCTGCATCACTGTCAAATTCAATTACATTTCCATCTTTGTCGAGGGGATTTATAATTTGTAATACCCCAAGTATTTCTGCTCCAGAGGAAATCAATGGTATAGTAAGGACGGATCGAGTTGTGTACCCGGTTTTAATATCTGGCTCTTTATTGAACTTATATGGTGTATTGCTATCAAGGTTATAAACATCAGGTATATTTAATATGCTTCTGCTTACTATACTATAGCCTGCTATTGACTTTTCATTTACATCAAAAGTAAACGAAGAAAATGGTAGTTTCCTTCTATTCCCTACTCGTTTTAATTGAGTATCGTTTTGAGCATACATTATGGTTAATTTTTCGTTTTCATATACATAAATTGAGCCAGCATCAGCATTCACAATATTTCTCGCTTCTGTTAGCAGCGTTTCTAGAAGAATATCAACATCTTGAATACCATTTAAAACCCTTTCTGACTCCATTATTTTTTGAAGCTTTATTGCCCTTGAAAGCTTAGATTTCTCTAAAACGATAGTTGCATATTCAGTTATTTCCTTTGCAAGTTCAATACCTTGGTCAGTAAATGTATGTACATTTCCTAAAGAATCTTTTGTGTTTATTATTTGAATTATTCCTAGCACTTCATCAGTTATAGATATTAGTGGTAAAGATAAAATTGATTGAGTTTTAAAGTTTGTCAAAAAATCAACTTGTTTATTAAATTTATATGGTTTATCTTCACTAATGTCATAGGCATTTTCTACATTTACTACAGAGCGGCTGGTAACAGTATACCCTGCTATTGATTTTTCATTTACTTCAAATGTAAAATGAGTAAACGGAATTTTTGCAGAATCATGTGCTCTACCGTTTTGCGCATACCTAATTGCAAGCATGCCATTTTCATATAATGAAAGAGAGGCTGCATCAGCATTAAAAAAAAATCGTGTTTCTTCTAGAACTGTATTGAGAGCTTTATCAATATCTTGTACATTTGCGGTAACATTTTTTAATTTAGAATATAAGGAATTTATTAATTCTTTTGTAAACAAAACCTCTTTCATAGATTATAATTATACCTAATTATTCGCAAATTGTCTACATAAAAAAAATAGTATTTTCTCTTGTACATACAAAAAGATGAGAGTCACTTATAAGTTTATTTTTTTAATCAAAGAGAAGTATAGAGGACCTGCATTATTTGCTATATCTGGTAA
>CAYJGO010000022.1:0-20093 GCA_964369855.1 uncultured Treponemataceae bacterium
GTGTGCAAATGGCATCTGCGTACACAGGTACCCTTGTAATGCCAGCCTTGTTTGGAGTAATTGGGCGTTCTATTAGTTTTAATATGTATCCTGTTTTTATTGGAATCATCTTGGTTATGATGATTATAATGTATGAATTAATGCTAAAAAAAGTAAAAGGAGAAAAGTAACATGAAAATTAAAAAGAGCGTGGCACAAAAAAATCCGATGCAAAAACCTGCAAGAAAAACAAAAAAAGAAATCATCTTTAAGCTACCTACTATTCATATTGGCGGCGGGAAAAAGTGATTATTGAACACGTCGCCATGTATGTAATCGACTTAGAAAAAACTCGAAGATTTTATGAATCATATTTTGGTGCAAAAAGCAATGATATGTATCATAATACTAAGACTGATTTTAAGTCGTATTTTTTAAGTTTCAAAACAGGATGCAGGCTAGAAATAATGAACACTCCAACTCTAGATGATAGCGTAAAAAATTCTAAGAGGTGTGGATTTATACACCTTGCATTTAGTGTTGGTAGCAAAGAAAAGGTAGTAGAACTTACACAAAGAATTCGCAGTGCAGGTTACGAGATTATAAGTGAAGCACGAACTACTGGTGATGGATATTTTGAATCTTGTGTAAGCGATGGAGAAGGCAATATAATAGAAATAACAATTTAACTTACTTTTTTTCTTGACAAATTTGAAAACAAGGCTTACACTTTAAAAAGGTGTATGCCTAAGCATTGTTAATGCTATTGATTTCAGCAGAGTGTTTTTACTCAAAAGGATTTTAAATGAAAAAAATTGTATTAGTGTTAATACTATTATTTAGTGTTATTGGATTTGTAGGTGCTGCAGAAGCAAAAGAAGAGTTTACCATCCAAGAACTTTCTGAGTACAACGGCAAAGATGGAAACCCTGCGTATATTGCGTATGATGGAATGGTGTATGATGTGTCTAATCATCCGAGGTGGAAATCAGGTACACATAACGGGCAAAAGGCTGGAACTGATATTACAAGTGCAATAAAAAAAGCACCACATGGGGCAAGCAAAATTAAAGGTTTGCCTGTTGTAGGGAAACTTGTAAAGTAAGCTTTTTCATTTAGACTATACAAGACTGATTTCTTTAGAAATCGGTCTTTTTTTATTTGTTTTTGCATTATTGTATGATATACTATAAGAGCTGTATCGTTAAAACAATGATACAAGTAAATAAGTAATAGAATGAGGATGATTGTTGATGGAAAATAATTTACAAAAGAAATTTGGGTTTCTCACAGCAATTGCAATGGTAATTGGAATTGTTATCGGTAGTGGAGTGTTTTTTAAAGCTGAAAAAGTACTAGTAGCTACAAATGGAAATTTATCACTCGGTGTTTTTGCATGGATAGTAGGGGGCATTATAATGATAGTTTGTGCCTATGTGTTTTCTATTCTTGCAACTCGATATGAAAAGGTAAACGGAATAGTAGACTATGCAGAGGCGGCTGCCGGTAAAACATATGGATACTTTGTTGGCTGGTTTATGTCAACAATGTACTATCCTTCATTAACAGGTGTTTTAGCTTGGGTCTCTGCAAAATATACAGCAGTATTATTTGGGTTTGCCGATGTAAATACAGGATCAACAACATTTATGATAACTGCAGTATACCTTGTTGCAATGTACGCATTAAATGCATTGTCTCCAATTTTAGCAGGTAAGTTTCAAGTTTCAACAACCGTGATAAAGTTAATACCGTTGTTGTCGCTTTCGGTAGTAGGCTTTATTTCAGGTCTTATGAATGGACAAATAATTGAAAACTTTACTACAGAGATTGTGAATATAACTACAAATAATCCTCTTTTAACAAGTATAGTTGCAACAGCTTTTGCGTACGAAGGATGGATAATAGCAACAAGTATTAATGCGGAACTGATAGATGCGAAAAAAAATCTACCACGAGCATTATTAGGTGGCACAATAGTTATTGTTATTATTTATATTGCCTATTTTATCGGATTAGCGGGGACAATGCCAACTTCAGAATTAATGGAAGGTGGTGAAACTGCAGTAAGACTTGCTTTTACATATTCATTTGGCCGCTTTGGTGGTACGTTACTACTAGTGTTTATTGTAATTTCATGCTTGGGCACAACCAATGGTTTAATGCTAGGATGTACACGAGGGTTTTATTCTTTAGCAGTTAGGAATATGGGACCAAAGCCTGAAGTTTTTTCTCGTATAGATGCAACTACAAATATGCCAACAAACTCAGCTATCCTTGGATTATTGCTTAGTGAATTGTATATTTTTGTGTGGTATGGAAATTTTGCAGGTTGGTGGCCAGTCTTCTTGGATGTATCAGAGTTACCAATTGTTACAATGTATGCTTTGTACCTACCTATTTTTATCTGGGTAATAAAAAATATTAGAGATGCATCATTTGTGTCTAGAATTATAATGCCAGTGCTTGCAATAATCGGTTCAGTATTTATGATCTATGCTGCGTTTATTAGTCATGGGGTGGCTGTTTATGTTTACCTTGTATTATTTGCAGTAATTATGCTCATAGGTTTTTTTGTAAAAGGGAAAAAAGAGGCATAGTTTTCGTACACTAATAATGTAAAGTTAGAAGGCTGCTGGTATCAAATCTAAACCAGCAGTTTCTTCAAATCCAAATAGTAGGTTCATTGAGTGAACAGCTTGCCCACTTGCACCTTTTAACATATTATCTAGTACAGAAACAACTTGTAACATAGTTCCATTGTTTACAATATGAATGCTCATGTCACACATATTGGTGAAGCGAACATTTTTTGTTTTTGGTAAAATTCCCTTTTTTAAAACTCTGACAAAAGGCTCATCTTTATACGATTCTTCATACATAAAACGTACTTCATTTTCTATTTCTTCTATTGTTTTATCTTTTCGGAATTCGTCACATAATGGTGCATACACTGTTGCTAAAATGCCACGGCTCATTGGAATAAGATGTGGAGTGAATACTACAGAAACTTGTTTTCCAGCAAGGGCTGCTAAATTTCTTTCTATTTCAGGGGTATGGCGATGTGAGCCGATCCCATACGCACTACAAGACTCTCCAGTTTCTGAAAAATTATTTGTACTACTTGGCTCCCGTCCTGTGCCCGTTGTGCCACTTTTACAATCTGCAACTATTAAGGTTTCATTAATTATATCTTTTTTTATTGCAGGAAGAAGGGCGAGAGTTGTTGCTGTAACATAGCATCCAGGATTTCCAACAACAGAGGCCGTTTTTATTAATTCTCTATTCATTTCAGGCAGCCCATATACTGAGTCGGTATGTATTTCTGGGTGCTTCCAGTCATTTTTATACCATTTTTTAAAAGTTTCTTCATCATCGCCAAAGCGAAAATCGGCTGACATGTCAATGAGCTTTTTACCACTTTTTTTTGTTTGAAAGGCATATGTTTCTGCGATGCCATGAGGAAGAGCAGTAAAAATGATGTCTGAGTCGATCATTACTTCATCAGCACTAACAAGCTTACCATCTGTTTTAGTAGATAATATTTCAAACAGATTTGGATATATATCTTGTATATTTTGTCCTTCAAAACTTACTGAGCTTAATATAAGTTTTTTTACATTTGGATGTCTTGAAAGTAATCGCACTAATTCAGCTCCAACATACCCTGTAGCACCAATTATTCCAACTGTTAACATAATAGCCCCTTTATAGTCGAGAAAATGAATCCTATAACGTGATATAGAAGCTCATTTTTACCCCTTGAATAGTCTTTTAAAAGATGATACAGTATGATTATGAAAAAATCAACCATAATTTCGCAAACTATTGTTGTTTGCATAATAATTAGTAGTATCTTTTTGTTTGTTAGCTGTGCAACTGTTCCTGAAGAGGTGCCATATGATGTAACTGAATCAGAACTTTTGCAATTAGCACAAAGTGCTATTGATAATAGTAACACTAAAGCAGCGCGTTTTTATTTTGAAACAATGATTTCGCGCTTTGGTATGAACCATGCATCGTTAGTTGTTGCAGAATTTGAACTTGCGCATCTTGATGTAAAAGAAGGACGCTTTGCAGATGCTAAGCCAGTTTTAGAGCGGATTATTTCATATTATGAGGACCCTCAGCTGGCTGCGGTTTTACCTTCCGAATATAAAAAACTAGCTGAGATTGATTTAGCAAAAATTCCAGCCATAGAATAGCATCTAGTAGAGTATTAGGAAAGCCATCATGAGGAGAGTGATTTTCAGTCATTGATGGTTTTTTTATTTTAAAAAGGAAGATACTTCTAAGTTTAAAATTTAATATGTATTGCAAAATATACAGAAAAATGATATAGTCAAGTTCTGAAATTGAGTAATTTGATTACAATACTAGGAGAGGAATAATGAATTTCATTTTTTTGGGGCCTCCGGGAGCTGGAAAAGGAACCCTTGCATCTGTAGTTTCTATGAAATATGGGATTCCGCATATTTCAACAGGTGTAATATTTCGTGAAGCAATTAAGTCTAAAAGTCCCTTTGGTGTAAAGGTAAAAGCAATTATTGATTCTGGAAACCTAGTAAGTGATGACTTAACTATTGAAATAGTAAAGGATAGGTTTTCGAATTCTGATACAGAAAATGGTTTTGTGTTAGATGGGTTTCCAAGAACTATCATGCAGGCAGAAGGTTTGAGTTCAATCGTCAGAATTGATTCAGTAATAAACTTTGAAATTAGTGATGAAAATGTTATTAAACGCCTTTCTGGGCGCAGAGTGTGTGAAAATTGCTCACAAAGTTATCATATTGAATATATTAAGCCTAAAGTTGAAGGTATATGCGATGTGTGTTCGGGGAAGTTAATTATACGTCAAGATGATAGAGTTGAATCAGTTAAAAATAGATTGCAAGTTTATCGAAAGCAAACTGAACCACTTATAAGCTATTATAAGAAACAAGGCATTTTGTTTGATTTGGATGCTTCAATAACAACACAAGAAATACTTGCAAATTTTGTAAAACAATTTCCTGTGTAGCATAAAAATATATAATAATCTTTATTTACAGAAAGATTAAATTTGGTACTTAAACGTTATAACCTCTTGACTAATCGCTCGTGGTTTGGTAACATAGGTATACTTTTATTTGGGGGTTTTCTTTTGGCAGGAAAAAAATCATCAGCAGAAAAAAGACACAGACAGAGTGAAGAAAGACGATTTCGAAACAAAGCTGTAAAAAGTTCTGCTCGTACACAAGCAAAGAAATTTGTTCAAGCTGTGCATGCTAAAGATCAAGCATTAGCTTCAGAAACATTAAAAATTTTATGTAAAGAACTTGATACTGCAAAGAGTAAAGGAATTTTAAGTCCTAATTCTGTATCACGCAAAAAATCAAGAATGATGAAGTTATTTAATGTTTCTTTTGGTGCTGCAAAATAATTTTATTTTGCGTACTGACATAAGGAGTTTGTGATGGATTCAAAAAAGGTTACAAAGAATGATTTGATTGATTCAGTATATCTTTCAACTAAACACGAAAAAAAAGTTGTTCAGTCCATTCTTGAATCCTTGCTTGAAAACATCAAGGGCTCTTTAAAAGAGGGTGCGACTATTGAGTTGCGCGGTTTTGGGACACTAGAGCCACGTCTTCGAAAGGGACGTTCAAGAGCTCGAAATCCAAAAACTGGGGAAGAGCTATCTGTAGCCCCCCATTATGTTGTTGCTTTTCGTTCAGGACAAGAGCTAAAAAGTGCTTTGTGGAATTTACCTATCGATAAAAAGCAATGAGGAAAATACTTATTAATGTGCTCTTGTTAATAAGTGCTCTTTTTCTTTTCTTTCTTTCACATCCAAATTTTATTTTTCTCAATGGTATACCGCTGTTTGCATATTTCTCGCTGCTTCCAGTATTTATACTAATACAACGTACATCCTTTAAAACAGTATGGCTATATGGCTTTGCCTATGGATTTTTGTGTTATAGTTTGTTTGGATATTGGCTTGCAAGCTTTCATACGCTTGGTTTACAAGTAATTGCAACAATTTACGCACTTCAGTGCCTGGCTCTGTTTTTAGTTTTGAAATTTGTTTCTGTGTATTTTACTCGATATGCATGGATTGCAATGTGGTTAATTTGGTGCGCCTTTGAATACGTAAAAACACTAGGATTTATCGGTTTTAGTTATGGACTTCTTGCGTATACCCAGTGGAGAGTATTAGCTTTAATTCAATTCGTTGATATTGTTGGAGTTTGGGGGGTAGGAGCGTTTGTATCATTTCCTTCTGCCCTTTTTTCAAAAATAATAAGCCCCATTTTTCTATCTACTGATACTAATATCAAACTCTCAAAAAGTTTTTTCATTACATCTTTTTATAAACACAAAGTATCTATTTTTTCTTATTGCGTTATTAGTATTGTAATTCTAAGTTATGGATTCTTTTCCATTACAGATTATTCTAATTATGAAGAAAAGACTGTTGCCCTTATTCAACCAAACACAGATCCTTGGGAAGGTGGTACTACAAAATACAAGGCAGATTTAAATACCTTGAAACGCCTAACAAGCGCTGCGTTAAAAGAACATAGCGGCATTGATTTTGTAGTTTGGCCTGAAACATCCTTTGTACCAAGTATTCGTTTTCATTATAAACAACGATCAGATCGTGAACGACTAGAATTAGTATTTGATTTGCTAGAGTTTATAGATTCAAAAAACGTACCGTTTATTTTAGGAAATGGTGACACAAGAGAAGGTTATACTCAATCTGGAAGATACGACACAATTAGCTATAATTCAGCTTTTTTATTTAATCCAAAGCAAAATGTGTTCCCTCCAGACCCTGTTATTTACAATAAAATGCATTTAGTCCCTTTTTCAGAGCACTTTCCTTATGGTGAATTCTTTCCAAAATTTAATGAGCTCTTACTAACTCACGATATACATTTTTGGGAAGCAGGGAGTGAAGCAACTGTTTTTGATATTGAAGGGTTTAAGTTTAGCACACCTATTTGTTTTGAGGATACATTTGGGTATATAGGATCTCGGTTTGTGCAAAACGGCGCACAAGCATTTATCAATTTATCAAATGATTCGTGGTCAAACAGTGCCGCTTGCCAATATCAACATCTTTCAATGGCAGTTTTTCGCTCTATTGAAAACAGGGTGCCGACACTTCGCTCTACAGCATCAGGGCAAACTGCAATAATTGATCCAAATGGGAAAGTAACTTTAATGGCAGAAGAATTTACAGAGTCCTATCTTGTAGGTAGCTTTCCAGTGGTAGATAAAACAAATACAACGTTGTATACTAAATACAGTGACTTTTTAGGTGTGATTTTTATTGTACTTGCATGCATCATAATCGCTTGTACAATTTTTAATTATGTGGTATACAGATATAGAGGGAAAAATGGCAATATCGTATAATCAAAAAGAAGGAAACGTAACAGTACTAGGCTCTGAAACAGAGTTTGATGGCGTTTTAGAATTTAGCGACAATCTTGTAGTAGCAGGTAAGTTTAAAGGTACAATTAAATCCTCGGGCTCATTTGTAGTCGAGAAAGGCGGTTTTTGTAAAGTTGATTCTGTGAAAGCTGATTCAATAACAATTGCTGGTCAGGTCGAAGGTAATTTAAGTGCAATAGATAAGTTGGAAATGTTTCCAGGAAGTAGAGTAGAAGGCAATGTCGAGGCAGCTCGACTTAGAATAGATGATAATGTAAACTTCAGTGGTGAAGTAAAGATGAGAGACGATATCCCAGATATGGACGTTTTTCTTGTTTCCCCCAATGAATATAGAGAGTTGGTATCTCGTCGTGCAAAGAAGGAAGAGCCTGTAGGGGATGCATAATCTTGAAAAAGATTTACCTATTGACAAAACAAGCTTTTTTTGCTATTATTAATAAGTTCTCTTTTAACAAAGAGTTATTCTTAACGAACCAAAGTCTATTTTTAAATCAAAAACATATGGAGATTAAGCAATGGCAAAAAACGAACAAGGCCGCTTTGACGACAGCGGTGTAAATTCGGACTTGACCGATAAACCTTTGCAAGACAGTAATAGCACATCTGATGCTAATCTTGATTTGTTTGGAAAGAATGATGAAGTATCTGAAAAAAAAGTATCTCCAAATGCAAAGAAAAAAGTTGTAATTCGTTCAAATACAAAAAGAACAACCTCAAATGATAGAGAAAAAAAGCGGCCTGATAATTTTTCTGGTGAAAAGCGAACACAAAAAACACCAGTTCGCAAAGGCGCAAATAAGCATCGTCATGAAGCCCGAAATGTAGATTTAATTATGCCAGATATCGTTGAAACAGAAGAAGATATTCAAAATATTGATTCTAAACCAAAACTATCAATAAACGAATTAACTAAAATGGGTATGCATGATTTACGCAAGTTAGCTGGTGATTACGGTATTACAGCTGATGAGTTAGCCCCCATGAAAAAGCAAGAAATTATTTTTGTTGTCCTTAAAGCTCATACAGCTCACGGAGGAATCATTTTTGCTTCTGGAGCATTAGAAATTCTCCCTGATGGATATGGGTTTTTACGATCACCTCAAAACTCATATATGCCTGGGTCAGATGATATATATATTTCACCAAGTCAAATAAGACTTTTTAACTTAAAAACGGGTGATACCGTCTACGGTCAAATTCGCTCTCCAAAAGAGGGTGAAAGGTTCTTTGCAATTTTACGCATTGAGTCAGTTAATGATGATGAGACACGTGAGGCACAAGTTCGAATTCCTTTTGAAAATTTAACACCTCTTCATCCAGATGAGCGATTAAATCTTGAAACAAAAACGGAAGAAGTATCAACACGCTTAATAAACCTTTTTTCACCAATAGGAAAAGGTCAACGTGCACTTATTGTAGCTCCTCCAAAAGCTGGTAAAACAATACTGATGCAACGAATTGCAAATGCCATAACAGAGAATCATCCAGAAGTTTATTTAATTGTACTTCTTATTGATGAACGACCAGAAGAAGTTACTGAAATGGAGCGTACCATTAATGCCGAAGTTATTTCTTCTACATTTGATGAACCCGCTACACGACATGTTCAAGTAGCAGAAATGGTATTAGAAAAAGCAAAAAGATTAGTTGAACATAAGCGTGATGTAGTAATCTTCCTTGATTCTATAACTCGCTTAGCTAGGGCGTATAACCAAACAGCTCCAACATCAGGTAAAGTATTATCTGGTGGTGTTGATTCAAATGCTCTTCATAAGCCGAAAAGATTTTTTGGAGCAGCAAGAAATGTAGAAGAAGGTGGAAGTTTAACCATTATTTCTACAGCCTTGATTGAAACTGGTAGTAGAATGGATGAAGTTATTTTTGAAGAGTTTAAGGGAACTGGTAACATGGAAATTAACCTTGATCGAAAACTCGCAGATAGAAGGCTTTTTCCTGCTATTAATATTAAGCGTTCTAGCACTAGAAAAGAAGAATTATTACTTAGCCCAGAAGAACTTCAAAAAGTTTGGGTTCTTCGAAAAGTAATAAATCCAATGGATGATGCAGAAATAATGGAATTACTGCTTGACAAAATGCGAAAAAGTAAGAATAATGAAGCATTCTTGCGTTCTATGAATACAGGCGCTGGAGATGGTTTTTAGAAGTGATGGCCTTTGCGGTTATGGATTATGTTATAAACTACATAACAAGGCAAGGGTTAAATATAAATTATAGGAGTTTTATTATGAGAGACGGGATTCACCCAAATTACGAAATGACAAACATTACATGTGTGTGTGGTAATGTTATTGAGACACGATCAACTGCGAAAAATCCAGAGGTTGAAATTTGTTCTTCTTGTCACCCATTTTTTACTGGAAAGCAAAAGTTGGTTGATACTGCTGGTCGTATTGAACGCTTTAATAAGCGATTTAATATTAAATCAGCACCAACAGAAGAATAGAACTGGTTTTCTAGTTTGTATAAACACGGTAAGGGAGTTTTCATGTACCGTGTTTTTTTATATCTTAAATGGTTGGATAGATTCTATATTTGAAAAACCTGCAAATATAGCAATGAGGCGATCTAGTCCCATAGCAACTCCTGAGCATTCATTAAAATTTTGAAATAATTGCCAATAGTTTTCATCAATAGCATGTGCTACTTGTGCTTCATTTTTTTTAATTCTTCCCTCATTTTCAAAATATGCTTTTACTTTGTGTGCATCTGTTTCTTCAGAATAACAATTTGCTAATTCAATACCACTTGCATACAGCTCCCACCGTTCTTTCCAAATAGGTGGTTTATCTTTTGCAAGACAAGGAACAAAAGACGGGTAGTCGGTTAAAAAAATTGGCTTGTCATCAATGAGTTGTGGCTCAATATTGTTTACAAAAATGAGGTCATACAAATCATCAATTTTCCAAGTCGAAAAATTGTTCCCTGTTGGATCATTTAAATCTAGCCTCAGTGCGTGCTTAGCGAGGTCTGCAGAATCTTTGCATGACGAGAGTTTAAATCCAGCATATTTTTGAAAAGCATCATCCATGCTGAGGACAATGAACGGGGGACGCAAAAAAGCCCATGCATCTTCTTTGCCTTTTTCATATTGCGGTAATAAGAATGAAAATAATTCTTCTGTAATTTTCATAGAATTTTCATAGCTGGCATGCATTGTGTAATATTCAAGCATGGTAAACTCAATAGAATGAATCCTACCAATGCTTTCACTGTTTCTGTAACACTTTGATATTTGAAAAACATCTATGGGGTGTTCTGCAATAACTTTTTTTATATATATTTCTGGTGATGGTACAAGGTATAAGTCTTTTTTATCTTTACAAATAGAATCATTTGGAGGAAGGTATTCAGTTTTAAAGATTTCAAGACATGTTTCAGGTATAAGTGTTGGTGATAGTGCTGGGGTATCAAGTTCAAGGTACCCCTTTGTATCAAAAAATGATCTTACCTTTTTTAAAATACTTGAGCGAAATTGTAATAATTCTAAATCCATATTAGCAGTATAGCATAAAGATGTGTCTTTCTCAAGCTTGTAGAATAAACGTAAATATAGTATACTTTTGTCATGGGCAAAGATGATAAAAAGGCTAAAAAATATATTTTGTTTGCAGAATACCTTCATGAAGAATGGCAGTTTGAAAGTGCAATACTATATTATAATAAAGCACTTCACTGTAATCCTTTTTCAGCCTGTGCATACGAAGGTCTTTCGAGTTTGCATGTATCAAAAAAAGAATATGATACAGCCTTGTTTTATGTAGAAAAATCCCTTCAAATTAATCCTCAATACGCCAAAGCTCACAATAGAAAAGGTCAAATACTTGAGTTGCAAGGTAAGAATGAAGAGTCAATCCATAGTTATTTAAAAGCAATCGAATGCGACTCTACTTATGCCATCGCTTATGCTAATGTTGCTCTTTCATTTTCTGATCGTGGGGATTATGGTAGTGCACTTGAGTATGTAGATAAAGCATGCAGCTTTTCTCCAAAGCAGGTTTCTGTGTTGGATGCGAAAGCTCATATTTTACTTGATTTGCAAAGAAATGGGGAAGCACTTGAATGGTTTAATAAGGCCTTAAAAAGAAAACCTCGCAATGCCCATACTTACAACGGTAGAGGCTTAGCCCTAAGTAGATTAGGTTTTATACGACAAGCCATACAATCATATAAAAAAGCACTTATAATAAATAGTCAATATTCTTATGCGTGGACTAATCTAGGAAATGCATACTATGCACGAGGAAAATTAAAAAAAGCGCATAAAGCCTATGACCGTGCATTAAGTTATTCTGCAAATCTTGTAGAAGCAGTGTATGGAAAAGGAAAAACTTTTTTTGAACAAAAATTACTTGATCATGCGTTACATAATTTTAATAAAGCAATCAGCTTAAAACCGTCCGAGCCATTGTATCACAGGGCAATGGGCGATGCATATTTTGAATATGATATGTATCGTCATGCAGTCACTTGTTATGAAGCGGCTCTTTCAATACAGCCATCAGACGATATAACTCTTTCAAAAATAGCACGAGCGTTAGCTTGTAATGATGACTTAGTAGGTGCATTAAAGTTTAATAATAGAGCAATGGAACTTAATGGAGATGACCCTTTTATTGTAGAGAATTGTGCTCGAATATATTATGAAATTGGCGATTATGAAAAAGCAATTGAAGAATATTTAAAGTCTATTGATCTTGGGGACCAAACTGAAATACCTCGAACTATGATTGGTCTTTGTTATTTTTTGCTAGAAGATTACATATCAGCCTCGTTTTATTTTAAGGAAGCCCTACATTTTAATAAAAAATCGCATACAGCACTTCTTGGGTTCATGCGTGTATATGAAAAGATGGGGGATTATTCTAAAATTATATATTATGCAAAGCGTATAGAAAAAAATGAAAGTGAAAATGCTACATTGTATGATATATTAGCGCATGCACATAAAAAAGTTGGAAACATAAAAAAAGCCATTTATTTTTATAAAAAAATAATAAAAATAAATGAAACGCCCGAATCATATAAATGCGTAGCTAAAATTTATTATGAAATTGGGAGTTATAAAAAGGCACTAAGGTATTACGAAGGTGCGCTGAGGATTGACCAATATGACAGCGAAACGCTTTATGCGATTGGAAATTGCCTTTGTAGACTAAAACAAAATGACAGGGCGCATACTTTTTTTCAGGAGTCAATAAAAATAGATTCTTCCAATTCTATAGAAAATTTGTAGTTCTTTATAGGAAATATGATGATAATTTCATTGGGAATATGTGTAAGGCGTGCTTATATGGTAGCCTATTTTTAAAGGAGTCTTTTACATGAATTCAAAACTATTTAGCATAATAGATAAAGCTGTTACAGACTATAAGTTTATAGAGCAAGGCGATAAAATTTTAATAGGTGCCTCTGGTGGCAAGGATTCAACATCACTTATACAATATTTCTCAGTGCGAAAGCTGCATAGAAAAGAAGATTTTGAATTTTCAGCTCTTCATGTAGAAAGCGGAGTTGGCTCATCAATAAGTCCGTTGCTCTTAGAT
The DNA here is from genome assembly GCA_964369855.1 of uncultured Treponemataceae bacterium. Classification (GTDB taxonomy): domain Bacteria; phylum Spirochaetota; class Spirochaetia; order Treponematales; family Treponemataceae; genus CAYJFX01. Next base: position 12,993 of record CAYJGO010000022.1, read on the forward strand.
CTTTTTGAAACATGGGGAGTAAAACCAGTAGTTATCAATGCAGATGTTTTAGAAAGATTAAAACCTGGAAGAAAAATGAACTGTTGGTGGTGCTCGACACAGCGGCGAACTGAGCTTAATAATTATGCCATGGAATATGGGTATAATAAAGTTGCGCTTGGGCATCATTTGGATGATATACTTGAAACTCTTTTAATGAATGCTCTAAATAAAGGAGAACTTTCAACAATGCCACCCAAACTAAAGTATGATAAGTATCCGATAACTATAATTCGGCCTTTGTGCTTGGCTGATGAAAAAACTATCATACAACACTCTAACGAACAAGGTTATATAAACTCAACGTGTACGTGTAATTATCAAGATAATTCAGGGCGAAAGGAAATGAGGCAGCGCTTAGCTACCCTTACAAATGGAGACTTTACTCAAAAAAGGCGATTGTTTGATTCTCTAAAAAATATCAAGACTGAATACCTCCCTTAACGAGTTTCTCTACTGTCAGTAAAATAATTAAGTATAAATTCATTATTTCTTGTGTGGTTGAAAGAGATTGCTTAATTCTTAGATGAAACGGTGTAATAGATATTGACAAATTACATAAGTGTGTTAGAATTATAATGAGGCATAGCTTCATTATAAAGAAAAGTATGAAAACTTGTTGTTAGTAGTTTTATAGCACATATAAAATTATGAATACAAGAGTTTTCGCAGGAGGAAAATGTGAAAAAGTCTCTCGTGTTGCTAGTAGGAATTCTGCTACTAGCTACTGTGGCCATTATTGGCTGTGGTGGAGCTTCAGAAGAAGGAGTAACTCTAACGCTCGGTTCTTGGAGAACAGATGATGTTACTCAAATTAACGCACTCTTAGATGAGTACAAAAAAGTTGCTCCAGATGTTACTATTGAGTTTCAGCCTACGAACCCACCTGATTATAATGCGACTCTACGTTTGCAACTAGAGGGTGGTACAGGTCCAGATCTTATGTATGCAAGATCATATGCAACAGGTGAAGAATTATTTAATGATGGTTATTTTGCTGATGTATCTGATCTTCCTGGTTTACAAGAAAACTTTACTGCAAGTTCACTTGCTCCTTGGCAAACAAAAGATGGGAAAAGTTTTGGGATTCCCTTTACTGCTATAGTTCAAGTTGTTTATTACAATAAAGAAATTTTTGATGAAGTAGGTGTTGAAATTCCAACAACTTGGGATGAGTTCTTTGCTGCAGCAGAAAAATTTGAAGCTGCTGGTATTACTCCAATAGCAAATGGTCTTGGCGATGAATGGGACATTAATGAATGTTTTATGATGGCTATTCTTCCTGGCGTAGTTGGTGGGTTAGAAGGACGTCTTGAATATGAATCAGGTGCAGTTCCTCTTAATGATGCAAAAATGGTTTCTGCTTTTGAAATCATGGGTGAAGTTGCAGATTATCTTCCAAATGGATATGAAGCTTTAACATACAATGATTCAATTGCATTATTTGCAACTGGACAAACAGCAATGTATTTTGATGGTTCATGGACAGCAGGATTATTTGCTGATGCACCTTTTGAATGGGGAACTTTTGCTCCACCTGTACCACAAGGAAATGAAGCAGCTATTACATTCCACCCAGACACAGGTATGACTTACAATACAGCCACTGAGCATCCAGAAGAAGCAAAAGCATTCTTAGCATGGCTTTGTTCAGTAGAAGGTGCAAGTGCAGCAGCACGATTACTTCCAAATGGTTTTTTCCCAATGATTAATGCTCCTATTACAATCGAAAATGCACATGCTAATGAAATTTTGAGTTTAACTCAAGGTAGATTACAGGATGCAAGATTTGTGTGGCCTCGTTTCATGGATTCAGAACCTAGTGGTTATGCTTTGATGAATCAAGGCGTTATTTCGGTAATGAAGGGACAAATAACAGCACAACAAGCAGCAGATGAACTTGCAGCTGGTGTTGCTCAATGGTACCAACCATAATTACACAAAAATGACGCTATAATATTATGGCGTCATTTTTTTGAAAGAGAAGGGAAAAGTGATTCAAAATAAAAAAAGCCAATATTCTTGGCTAGTATATATTGTACCAGCATTGCTGGTATATACCATTTTTATGGCCTTTCCTCTAGCTGACTCAATCCGCTTAAGTTTTTTTTCTAGTGATACAGGAGAGGTTAGCTTTGTAGGATTTAAGAATTATGTAGAACTTTTTACTAATTCTGTTTACTCTGAACGTTATTGGGGTGCCTTTGGAAATACATGGTACTTCTTTTTTATACATGTTGTTGTTCAAAATGTATTGGGTCTTTTATTTGCTTTAATGTTAAGTTCAAAGGGAATGAAGGGGGTACGCTTCTACCAAACAATCATTTTTATTCCAGTAACTTTAGCGATTTTAGTAACTGGTTATTTATGGAAACTTATTTTAAATCCACAATGGGGTGCCATTGCATTATTTCTTAATGCAATAAATCTAGAACAATTTGTTCAGCCATGGCTCGGGGATGAAAAATATGCATTAACTGCAGTATCTCTTGTGTCATCATGGCAGTGGGTAGGTATTCCAACTATGATGTTTCTAGCAGGATTACAGAGCATACCAGAAGATTTGTTTGAAGCTGCAGATATTGCTGGTTGTTCTAAGCTACAAAAAATATGGTACATACAACTACCCTTAATAATACCTGTTATAGGAATAGTAACTATCTTAACATTTGTTAACAATTTCAATGCCTTTGATGTAGTATTTGCTATGGAAAATGTTAATGGAGCACCGCAGTACTCGACAGATCTTATTGGAACTTTGTTTTATAGGGTTGGTATAGCAGGACAGCACCCAGTTGGTATTCCAAATGCAGGTATGGGTGCTACAATTGCAACGGTAACATTTGCTGTATTGATGATTGGCGTAGGACTGATTCTCCGTTTAACACGTACTAGAGATAAAGAGTAGGGGTAAAAGAGCATGGAAAAACATATTAAACAATCACGCACTGGAACTCATACTGTATCCTATGTAGTGTTAAGTATATGGACAATTTTAGTATTATTTCCAATTTGGACAATGCTAACTAACTCATTAAAATTTAAATTTGATATTTATGCAGATCCATTTGGTTTACCTAAGTCTTGGAATTTTGAAAGTTATGTTGCAGTAATTAGAGATGGTGATTTTTTCTTATATTTTAGAAATTCTCTATTTGTAACAATAGGTTCTATTGTATTGGTATTACTTTTTGGCTCATTTGCATCATATGCTATTGCTAATTGGAAAAGTAAATTTTCAAAATACGTATACTTGTTTTTTATTGCTGGGATGATGTTGCCAATTAAAATAGGAAGTATTAGGCTTTTGCAAATGGTAAAGTCACTTGGTTTATTAAACACAATATGGGGCTTGTTTCCAATTTATATTGCAATGGGTATTCCAATAGCTGTGTTTATTTTAAGTGAGTTTATTCGTCAAATTCCTAAAGACTTAACAGAAGCTGCTATCATTGATGGGGCAACAAGGTCGAAAACATTTTGGGTTGTAATTATTCCGCTCCTTCGTCCTGCCTTAGCAACAGTTGCAATATATAACCTTGTTCCATTTTGGAATGATTTGTGGTTTCCGCTATTGTTTATAAATGACGATAATCACAAGACCTTACTTTTGGGCGTAACAAGATTATTTGGACAATATATGACAGATTGGTCCAGGATATTAGCAGTTTTAACATTGTCATCAATTCCTGTATTAATCTTATACCTCACAATGTCTCGAAATTTTATAAAAGGTCTTACTGCAGGTGCTGTAAAGGGGTAAATTGGTAGTTTTAATATAAATGTCTGCTTTTTTATACACTAAAACTGTCTATTTTTTTATACAATTTTGATTGGTATTAATTCTTTTTTAGACTAGCCCGCTTTTATTTTGTTATAATGCAATAAAATAAAAGCGGGCTAGTTACTATTAAAAGTTGGCATGATTCTTGCATTGTATACTGCAGGAGATGGTTATGAGTTATAAAATGTATATTAAAGAGGTAATGAAGTATCCTTTGCTGTCCGCAGAGAAAGAAAAAGAATTGTCGAAAAAGATTCTCAATGGCGATGAAAAGGCAAGAGAACTATTGATAAACTCAAATTTGCGCTATGTTGTTAGTATAGCAATGCATTATACAAGTAGTGAAAGTGTTTTAATGGATGCAATTCAAGAGGGAAATATTGGCTTAATGATTGCAGCTTCAAAGTTCGATTTTAGTTTTAATACTCGATTTATTACATATGCCCATGCATGGGTGACACAATATATATTGCGTCATATTAACTTGCGTGAGCCTTCTATTGCGTTGCCTGCATTAAAGTATGAAAAATTAAAAGCAATTAGAGTTGCTACTGATGAACTAAGTAGCAAATTAGGCAGGAAGCCAAATATTACAGAACTTTCAATTTATACTGGCACTTCAGAGGAAGAGTTAGAAAAATTGAAGGGAATAGACTATAAAGTTTGTAGTATTGATTCACAAACTGATGATGAAAATAGTATGGGTCCATTGGCTTTTTTAGCTGACAAAAGTGCAGATCCTATTAATTCAATTATTGATGATTCTAATAGAAAAGAGTACTTTATGCTTATAAATAAATTGCCTGAAAAGGAAAGGTATGTAATGACATACCGATATAATTCATTTATTGATGGCAGTAAGGTAACATTTAAAACAATGGGGAGCAAACTTGGTGTGTCTATTGAGGCTACACGGCAAATTGAAAGGCGAGCACGAAATAAACTGAAGGGGCTTTTTGAAAATCATTACGAAACAATAAAAGCAACCAAAATGTATATTTAATATTTGTTATTCTTCAAAAAAATACCATATCATTTAATCCTTGACATGTTTTGATTAAAGCGATATGATTATAACAGTTATGAAACGAAAATCTACTCGAAAAACGCTATCAAATAAAAAAGTATTACTATTAAGTGTACTCTTATTTGCTTTTGGTTTCTTTATGTTGCTATTCAGCATTTTGATAAAAAATCCTTCAATAATTTCTGACATAAATATTACCCAAATTGAACCACCTACTGCACATACTTCTGATACAGAAATTAACACTGAAAAAGAAGAAGCTTTGCAATCAGATGAAACATTAGATATACCAGAAAAAGAAATAGAAGTAAAACCAGCCCCGATAGCACCTCCTGTGATTGAAAAAACAAAAAGTGGCACATTGGTTTTTATTTTTGATGATGGAGGGCACCAAACTGCACATACGGAAGGCTTTGTTGATCTTCCTTTTCCTGTTACAATAGCAGTTTTACCTGGGCTTGCCGATTCACTTGAAACTGCTAACTTAGTTAGGCAAAGCGGAAATGAAGTTTTTTTGCACCAACCAATGCAAGCTATGAATTTAAACCTTGACCCTGGCCCAGGTGCAATATTCCCTACTATGACTACAGGTGAAGCTGCAGCGGTATTAAGAAACAATTTAAGTACGTTAGGCCCTGTTGAAGGCGTAAATAATCATGAAGGATCTTTAATAACTTCTGATAGAAACTTGATGGGAGCTATTTTAGATGTTTGTATAGATGAGGGTGTTTTATTTTTGGATTCGAGAACAACCGCTCAAACAGTTGTTCCAATGGTTGCCCTTGAAAGAGGCTTTGAGGTGCCAGAGCGCGATGTTTTTTTAGATAATTCACAAGATGAGAATGAAATGCGAAAAATGATTCAACAAGGTTTGGACATCGCAGATAAGCAAGGGTATGCTATTATGATCGGACACGTAACATCACCTGCCCTAGCGACAGTTCTTGAAGATATGTATGAAGAAATAGTTGCCCAAGGGTATACATTTTCAACTCCCTCAAAATTGAAAATCTAAGGAGATAGAATGATAGTTCTTGGTATTGAATCTTCTTGTGATGAAACTTCAGCAGCAATTGTTGAAAATGGTAAAACTATTTTGAGTAGTGTTGTAGCAACACAAATACCATTTCACGAAGTGTATAATGGAGTAGTTCCAGAAATTGCAAGTAGAAAACATGCAGAGTGGATTTTACCTGTTGTTCGCCAAGCTTTAAATGAAGCAAACTTAAATCCCAATGATATTGATGCTGTCGCTGCAACAAATCGACCAGGTCTTATGGGGTCACTTTTAGTAGGATTAAGTTTTGCAAAAACATATGCATGGTCACTTAATAAACCTTTTATTGCAGTAAATCATATGCTGGGGCACTTGTATGCAGCTCATTTAGAACAGGATATACAATATCCTTATTTGGGCTTATTGGTTTCTGGTGGGCACAGTATTATTTGTAAAGTAAATAACTTTGATGATATAGAGGTTTTAGGCACAACGGTTGATGATGCCGTTGGAGAAGCTTTTGATAAGGTAGCAAAGTTCTATGATTTTGGGTACCCAGGCGGTGTTGCTATTGATAGGCTTTCTAAGAATGGCGATAGAAAGGCAGCTAAGTTCCCTCTACCTTCACTTCATAAAGGTAACCACCAGTATGATATGTCATATTCAGGGTTAAAAACTGCTGTCATTAATCAACTTGACCAGTTTTGGTGTGAAGGTTATGAAAAGACTCCCGAAAATATAGCTGCAAGTTTTCAAGAAGCAGCAGTAAATATTTTGCTAAAAAGACTATTTATTGCAGTAGAGGACACTGGTTTAAAAACTATAGTTGCAGGAGGTGGGGTTGCTGCAAATTCTCGCTTACGAGAGGTACTTGCCGAAAGAACTGATATAACATGCATTTTTCCTCCATTAAAATTATGTACTGATAACGGGGCAATGATTGCAGGACTTGGCTATAAGTTTTTGCAGCGCGGTGAAGTAAGTGAGTGGAATGTTACTGCCAATGCACGAGTTGAAGGTTTTAGAAAAAAAGTTGGACGATAATAAATTCTACCAAACTAGATGTTTTATTATCACTTGACTTTTTATTAAAAATCTGTCATATTGATACCATATTTAGGACAAAGGCGTCCTCAAATAATAGATTTATGGGATTAGTATCCCTATGCCCTTTTGCGTGTCTATTATTTGAGGACGCTTTTTTTTATGTCCAAGTCTTTTTCAATGGAGAAATTATGACAAAAGTGACGAATT
>CAYJGO010000023.1:0-20071 GCA_964369855.1 uncultured Treponemataceae bacterium
AAGGGGATGCGTGCACTGAAACATATGATATAGTCGGATCATTATGTGAAAACTGTGATAAATTTGCAGTAGAAAGAAAGTTGCCTAAAATCGATTTAAGTGATATAATTATTATACACGACGCTGGTGCACATGGTAGAGCTATGGGTTTTAACTATAATGCAAAATTGCGTTGTGGAGAGTTACTTCTTAGAACTGATGGTTCAGTCGTGCAAATTAGAAGAACAGAAACAATTGATGATTATTTTGCAACACTAGATTTTAAAGCACTTGAAGACTTTAATGCATAAAGCCTTACGGCTATAAACTTTTAGGAAGAGGAGTTTATGGACAAGGAAATAGGATTATTTTTTCTTACATTTGTAAGTTATACTTTTTATTTTAATGAAATTCTAATATTCTCAGATTTAGTCTTAGATGGATCAAGATTAAACAAGTATACTAGAGGTCTGGTAAGTGTGGCTAATAGTATTGCTACCACATTATTCTTTACTGCAACGCTGTTTTTACCACTTATGTATACATACTTAGTTTTCTTTATGCTTTTAAGTATAAATTTTATATTTTTGTACAAAGCTAAGAATTTAAATAAACTATTTTTTGTTCTAGCGTATCTGATACACTTTATGTGCTTGGCATCTGTTATTATGAGCGTATATGCATTTATGTTAAATAGCACTTTGTATAATATAGCATATTCAAGTGAGTCTATGTTCCATACAGTTATATTAATTGCTATTTTAGGTGGCTCAGCCATATTTATAGTTCGAAGACTTATTCCTAGTGTAGAAATTAAAATTATAAACAATCATAATGAGCAACTTTTTTTTATGATTATTTGGTTATCATTGTTTAATGTTTTAATGATATTTAATGCAAATATGTTTTTTATAAATGTTGACCACCCATTCTTAAAAATGATGCAATTTTTCCTACCAATCGCAATTCTAAGTGGTTTATATATTGTGTTATTCTTTGTTATAAAAATGGGTCATTTATTAGGATATAAAGAACAATCAGAAGAATTACAAGATCAAATTGTTAAAAGTGAAAAGATTCAGTATGAACTTCAGGCTAAGGCTGATAGAGATCCACTCACAAAGTTGTATAACAAAGAAGTAACGAAAAACCTAATTGATCAATCGTTAAAAAGTCATAATAATGACACTATCTCAGCACTTTTTCTAATTGATATAGATAATTTTAAGAGTGTAAATGATCAAAAGGGACACATTTATGGTGATAATGTTATTTGTTTATTAGCCTCCAAGTTACAAAACATCTTTAGAAGTGATGATGTTGTTGGCCGCATTGGGGGGGATGAGTTTATGGTATTTATGAAAAATATTATTGATGAACATACTATAGCAATAAAAGCATCTGAAATATGTAAAGCATTTTATCTAGAATTTGATAATAAAGATAAAACACTAAATCATGTTTCTGCAAGTGTTGGTATATCTCTTTATCCACTTGATGGAAGAAGCTTTTCTGATTTATATGCTCATGCAGATAAAGCATTGTATAAAGTTAAAGAAAACGGAAAAAATTCATTTGAGCTTTATCGACCAAAAGTTTATGCTTTCTCTAATGATATAAGGTAGTGTGCAATCGTTCCCTTTGGGGGTATTTGAGGTAGAGAATCTCTTTTAAACCATGCGGCATGTTCTATCTCGGCTTTATCTATTAAAATATCACCTGATTCCCAATCACAAGTATAGCCAAACATCAATTGATTTGGAAAAGGCCATGCTTGGCTTTTTATATACTGTATGTTTTTCACTTTTAATGAAACTTCTTCAAATACTTCTCGTGCAACACACTCTTCTAAGGTTTCACCTTGCTCAACGTAACCTGCAAGGCATGTATACACCGTAGTTGCTCTATGTGCATGTTTAGCAAGTAATATCTTATCATCCTTTTTTATTAAAACAATTATGGCAGGACTAAAATTAGGGTATCGTCTTATAGAGCATATAGAACAATCAACTGCTGTTTCATCCTCTGAATCTATAAGCTTTCCACCACAAGTAGAACAATAATTCATACTTTTAGTCCATAATACTAATGCTCTCGCTCTTGCTGTTAGAGATGAAAAATTATTGTAAAGTGCAAACACGTGTACCACTAAAGTAAGTTCGAAGCCTTCTGGGATGTTTTCTTCATCTTCTAAAAAACACGATATATAATCAAATTTATCTTCATATATCCATTGTTTAATGCTATTAGCTTTCTTTAATGTTTCAAAAACATCTCTCGTTGCAAGTTCAAACGTTTCCTTTTTTGCTAAAATCATTCTATCTGTAAATATAAAATAATACGCAGCTTTTCTACTTGAATTTCTAATTATTGCCATTTTACACCATAACTTCTTTTAATAAAGTTAATATTCTTCTTGTTGCCTTACCACGGTGAGATATTGTGTTCTTTTCTTCTTCACTTAGTTCTGCTACTGTTTTATTATATTCAGGTAAAAAAACAATAGGGTCATAGCCAAATCCTCCATTGCCACAAGAAGCATCCAAACTATCAACCAAAACACCTTTCATAGTATCTTGTACACAAATAAATTTATCTTCGCCATAATACAGTACCATCGAGCAAACATAGTGACAGCTTCTGTTTATAACTCCATTTATGTCTTGAACACTTTTTACATGGTCTAAAAGAAGCGTATTTTTTTCTTCTTGAGATATTGGACCTAGAGAATTTTTTCCACCTTTTGGAAAATCTTTGCCCTCATAACGAGCAGAGTATATTCCAGGTATTCCATCAAGAATATCTACACATATACCCGAATCGTCAGCCAAGACAGGCTTTTTTACTATGTCCCATAATGCCTTTGCCTTAATAAGTGAGTTTTCCATAAAAGTTAAACCAGTTTCTTCGGGGTCAAAAAAAATATTATCATCCTTGGGGATTTTAATGTTATAATTTTTGCATATTTGTGAAAATTCCTGTCTCTTGTGTTCATTGCCAGTTGCTAAAAATAATGTCATACATGTAGTATAACATTATTTTTAAACTTGTGCTATACGGTATTTAATTTTGCTCCACTAAATAATCATGCTTTAGTTCATGCAGTGCATGATAAATTAAATGTTCTCTAACATTTAATACCTTACTTATTGCACTATTCGAGGGTCGAACAACCTTACCAATTGATTTTTCTCTTAATGCATTGTACCAGACTCTTGTGTAATAGCTTTGAGATTTCTCTATATGCTCAGCTAGACATGTTTGCTTATTGACATATTCCAATTCAATAGAACAACGATTTTTTTGAATAAATGCCTTATTCTTTTTTTCAATTTCTTTTTTATAGCGATCAATCTTTTTTTCGATTGTTAGATCAAGCGCATGCTTATACTCAGAAATTTTATCAATACTGATACCAGTGACCTCTGATAACAATGCAATATGATTTGCCGTTAAATAATAAGATGATTTTAGACCAAGTACAAGTATTTTAAATGCATCTCTATTGCTTTTTATGCTGTACTGAATATTACACGTGTGATACGTTTCCTCATCATCATTGGCAAATATAGATGAGTCTTGTTTACAGTAGAGGTCTATAGACTCAGCCTGTGCGTGCCTTCTATAAAAAGTTCTGTACCATGACTTTTTTAAGTTTTTTACGTTATTGATTAAGTACGTTGAAAAACTTGAAAGTTTTGGTGAATAGTTTTTAAGAATTTTTGGTAGTTGATTAAAAAAGAATAGTAAAAAATCACTCCTATCATCTTCGTTTAACTTACTAATTCCAAATTTATGGGGGTATAAAAATATATACTCTAAAATTTGTTTACACGCCTTGTCTGAATTCAATTTACACTGACTAAAATCAAAGTAGACTTTTTCAACTTTTTCTAACATAACCTCTCCTCAATACAAATAACATGTATGGAGGAATAAGGTGGCAAAAATATGTGACACAAGATTTAAGCTAATAACAAAACAATAACTTATTTTGTTATTCCTCCATGCCATTAATTAAGCAATTTTCATGCCAAGCTATATGTTAAGAGGATTATTTGTAAAACTTTATATTATAATGATTTAATGAAAAGAGTTTGCAAGCTTTTTTTAGAATAAATTAAAAATCTTGCAAACTTATTTTTTTGTATAGTTTTTTTAAAAGATTTTTGAAAATTCTTCTAAAATTCTTGGAATAAATGTACTTATTTTTTCTTTAGTGCTAAGGCCAGATGCATTCTTATGACCACCACCACCAAACTTAGCAGCAATTTTGCTAACATCTAAATCTGCCTTAGATCTAAAACCTGCTGTGCATTGATTTTCAGTTTCTTGACGTAAAAATACCACAGCTTCAACTTTATCAGTAGATAATAAGGTTTGATATAACATGTCATTATCTCTTCCTTCACGACCATATTTATATGTGTCATCTAAGGTTTCATATGTAATAATCAGTTTTCCATCAAAATATTGTTTTGAACGGTCTAATGCTTGAGATAATAACTTTCGTGTTAAAAAGGGTTTGCCACTTTCAATGTCTTCATAAATCTGTCGTGGGTTTGCACCGCTTTTTACTAAATTACTAGCAAGCGTAAATGCATACTCACTGGTATTATTTAAGAATCTAAAAAAACCAGTATCGGTTGATAACCCAAAAAATAGTAAACTTGCATCTTCTAAGTCTATGGTATCAAAAAGTCTTTCATATAATTGCTGAATTATACATACTGTTGCTGGAGAACTTGCTATTATGATATTGTTTTCAGTAGTAGCTACTGCTGTCTTATGATGATCTATTATAAATGTATCATAGTTTTTTACTTGTTTTTCAATCTCTTCACCTAACCGTGTTGTTTCAGAGCAATCTACAATAAATAGTCCAATTTTTTTTGGATTGTTGCTTTGTGGAGTAAATTCTTTTTTAAACTGAGATTCGTATTTTTTTGATTCACTGCGTTTAAAAGGGCCCGCAGACATTACAGTGCAAGCTTTGGATAATTTCAAAAGTATATTTTTTAATACCAGCGAACTTGCAATGCAGTCACCATCAGGCTCTTTGTGTCCAACTACAATAAAGCTATCGTGTGCCTTAATGAACTCCAAAAAAGATTCAAAGTGTGTTTCTGTTATTTTCATCAATAACCTCAATGTTATGTTATTATAAGTATTTCATTTTGGGGTATGGAGAGTTTTATATTTTTATTAAAATGATTACCTGAAATATACGGTGCACCATCATTTATATAAATATCAATTTCTGTTCTCATTCCATAATTATCAAAGTATATACCAGGTTCAACAGAAAAGCAAGCCCCATTCAAAATACATCGGTTATCTGGAAATTCAATAGAATCTAAATTTACGCCTGACCCATGACATGATGTGTCAATTCCATGTCCCGTTCTGTGCTTAAGTCCATTTTCAAATCCTGAATCTATTAAAATCTTTCGCACTTGGGTATCAAGTTCAGAACCAGTAGTCAAATGTACCTTATTGCACTGAGATTTTTCTTTTAATATTGCATAAACTTTATCTCGTGCTTGACAAAGTGACTGGAAAGCAATGTTATATTTTTTTGGAACACTTGTATCATATATTCCAACCCAAGATATATCAGCAAATATCGCATTACTAGGATGTATTACACCATCAATATTCATAGCCAGTGATTCTTTTGCAAAAATATCAAGTTGTATTAAGTCTCCCTTATTTGCATATACAGGATTTTCTTTTGAAACACTATAATGCGGATTACCAGTATTTTTGCCAAACGCAACAATTGGCTCATGATCATATACGAGTGAGTAGGATTGAAATTTGTGTAATATGAATTGTAGGACTTCATATTCTGAAAGTGGTGTTTCTGATTTGAATTTTGCGCTAATATAATCCCAGGTTTCTTCAATTATTTTGTATAGCAGCGCACTAGCTCTTTCGTGGCTCTCAATTCCCTTGCTTGTTAATAGTCCTTTTATTATTTGTATTAACGTTCCAGCACTAAGTGTTTTTATATTACTCGCTTGAAGTGTTTGATAAAAACCAGTATCTACTGTAGATATTACAGAAATATCCGCATCAATTAAAGCTGCGAATGTTTGTCCTGAATATGAATGAAGGTATTGTAATAACTCTGCTCGTCCTGAATAAATTTTCGTTGTGCCAGGTAGACTATCTAGTATACTACTTTCTATGGAATGTACTATTTTGAGAGGAAGACCAGTTTTTGGAATTATATAAACCCATCTTCTGCTTGAAATGTCTTCAGTGGATAGAGATAAAATAGAATCTGTTAGTGTGTCTCGGTGAGAAAAGTTAGTAAAAATCCATCCATGCATTTCAGTGCAGTGCTGTAATGCATTTTGGATGGCTTGTAAATCGAACAAAATATTATTCCAAAATTAAAGTATCTGTTTGGCTTCCAACTTCAGTATCAGCTGCTCGATCCATAACACCCCAACTTAGGTTTTCCTTGTTTTTTGGCATGTTAAGAACAACCTTTGTAAAAACGCCATCAGTATACTGTAGCATCATATACGGTGAGAAATCAGAATATCGAAAAGTTCTTAAATCACCCTTTGTATTTCCTGGTTCAAACCACTCTGTTGGTATTGTTACTTGCCCAAGTTCTATTCCAGTCGTATAGAACATTACTATGTACGCATCAGGATGCTCATAAACCTTATATATTTGTACATTACGATATGTAACCGATTTGTCATCTGGTCCCTCTTGTGAAAATGCCCCTATTGTAAGTAAAACTAATAGTGCTACTGAAGTAATCAGTTTTTTCATGCAATCCTCCTGGAAAACATTTTTTTAATCTAGTTTAAATATCGGCATATTTATAAAAATCTATACCGAAATTATATTGTTGCTAACATAATTGCCTTTATTGTGTGTTTTCTATTTTCTGCTTGATCCCAAACTTTACTAGTAGTGCTTTGAATTACATCTTCTGTTACTTCTTCTCCAACAACTGCGGGAAGGCAGTGTAAAAAAATAGTTGTATTTTTTTCAGTTTTGTGCATTAACTCAGCATTTACTTGATATGGAGTAAGCATTTTTATACGACTTTCTTTAAGTGATTCTTCACCCATTGAAACCCATACATCAGTATACACCGCATCGGCATTTTTAACAAGGCTGATATCACTTGAAATTTGAATATTTGCGAGTGATTCATTTGCAAAGTTACTACACATTTTTACTAATTCTTCATTTGGAAATAACTCTTTTGGGCTTAATACAAGAAAATTAATACCAAGTTTTGAACAAATAATCATAAGGGAGGTGGCAACATTGTTTCTTCCATCACCACAGTATGCTAAAGTTAGCCCTTTAAGTGAGCCAAAATTCTCCTTTAAGGTCATAACATCTGCCAAAGCTTGTGTAGGATGGTACTCATCTGTTAAACCATTGTATACAGGAACACCTGAGTGTGTTGCTAATAATTCGACATGCTTTTGAGAAAAGCCTCTAAATTGAATCGCTGAGAACATCCTTCCTAGTACTTTTGCAGTGTGTTCAATTGATTCTTTTGCACCAAGTTGAATATCTTGATTAGATAAAAAAACTGGATGTCCACCTTCTTCACCAAAAGCTGTTTCAAAAGCACAACGAGTTCGTGTAGAGCGCTTTTCAAACAGGAGTGCAATTGTTTTTCCTTTAAAACGGTCTTGAGTGATACCTTCACGTGACTGCTTTTTTAACTCTATAGCAAAGTCAAGTAGGGTTGTAATATCTTCTGCAGACCAATCAAGCCAATGTAGAAGTGACCTTCCTTTAAAAATAGATACAAAATTAGTTTTAGACATACTTAATTTTAGTTGTATTAAGAAAAAAAGTCAACTAAAATTAATATTTAAATTCTTCTTGTTGCCCAATACCAGTGATTGCAAACCATTGTTTTTCTGATAAAAAATATGTGTTGAATGCATTTTTTACATCTTGAGCACTTGTTTGCTGCACTCTCGCTGTAAAATTTAAGTAGTATTCTGGGTCATCATACATTAAAAGAGAATTAATTATCATAGCTGAAATACCCGCATTAGTTTGAGATGTATTAAATTGAGTATTTATTAATGAATTTTTATATCCCTCTAAACGCTCTTCTATTGTGGTATATTCAAATTCATTTGTATGAGTGTTTTTTCCAGATATAATGGTATTTCGTTTCATTAAGCTTTCAGCTTCAAGAATATAAGTTGAAAGATTTTCTAAATCAGATACCTTATAAGCTTTTACTGTTACATATGGAGCTAAAGAATTGGAATAGGAAGACGCAATTGAATACGTAGCCCCGTACTGTTCTCTTACGACGTTAAATAGTATTTCAGAATATATATCAGATGCTAAACGCATTGCAATTTCATCATTTCCACCTGGTTTTGGTGCCGGTACAGTATATGTAACATACCCTGAATCTTGTGCTCCTTCAAGTTCTTTAATAATGGCTTGCCCACCTGTGCTTGCTGGCGGAATTTTTATTGGGTTATATTCCTTTTTTTCTAATTGACCAATTTCTTTGTTTAGTACGGATACGAGTTTTTCACCATCTAAATCACCAACAGCAACTATAGTAATTTTGCTTGCATTATGAATTTTAATAAGGTGTTCTTTCATTTTAACCACAGTAATATTCTTTAATGATTCTTGGGTCACGTTTGGGCGTGTCTCAAATGGATGATTAGAATAGCGTTCTTCTAGGACAGTTTTGTTTAAGAATGCATTCGGATCATTTAAAGAATACTGCAACTCTTGTGATAAAATTCTCATATGTGTTTCAAACTCAGAGGCTGTAAATATAGGGTTTAAAAAACTATCAATTAGAATTGGCAGCAATGAATCAAAATAGTAATCAATGGACACTAACCCTAACACACTCGCGATTTCGTTTGAACTTGAAAACATAGAGCCTTGTGTATCGTACAATATTTGTTTTATATACTCTGCTGAGTAATGCTTACTGCCACTACTTAGCATTTCAAAAACTGAGTTTTCTAAGCCTGAGTATTCAGGTTCTAATAGAGCACTTCCACCCTCAACTACAATTTGTAAAGAAGAAACATTGCTTGTATTGTTCTGGTAAACTATAAGTGGTATACCGTTAGTGAGTGTGTAATATTCAAATGTATTTGCACCATTTTTCTTAAACAGTGTTGCGCACGAAATAATTGTACTTATGAAAATAAAAAATAGTAGTAATATAAAAGCTCTTTTAATTAGTTTGTTTTTCACGTGTTAATCCTTACTGTTGTGTTTTCCACCAGAATGCAGTTTCACCTGTAATGAGGATAAAACCTGCTTCATCAAATTGTTTTTTTTGTGATGCATATACTTCTGGGTTTACTGTTACGGTTAAAATTGTGGCTTTATCTTGAATATACTCAGAAAATAAAGTTGATATATCTTCTGCACTAACCAGTTCTAAGTTATCTATATAATTAAGGTAGTACTCAGAGTCTGCAGAAGCCCAAAAATATCGTAGCATGCTCAACTGACCTTTGGCCGTTTCTGTTGCTAAAACTTGTGAATCTCTTGAGTGTGTTTTTGCATTTGCATATTCACTTTCGGTAAAGTAGTTTTCATTATGTATAATGCTTGGGCTAATAATATCCCCAATAACACTTTGAAATAAAAGGGATCTATTTACTAAATCAAAACTTGGATCAAGCAAGACAGAAGAAAAACTCATTATACTTCCAGTTCTTGCTGTTAAAAACCCTGTAGAAGTATAATCAGCATTTGGTATCTTTAATTCAGTAACACTTGTTAATGCACGGGTAAATTTACTGCTTGGGTTGTGTGATAAGGTCAAAAACATATCGGCAACATAGGTTGACTCAATATCACCTTCTGTATCAGGTCCGCGATAAAATAGACCGACTTGTGCTAGTGATGAAGACATTTGAGGGTTCGCTTGGACCAAATATATGTTTTCTTGAAAGTGTTTTTGTTCAACTAGATAGGCTTTACTCTCCCATGGGTCAGTACTCTTTTCCCATGAGCCATAAATATCTTTAACCATCTTGAATACTTCTCTATGCTTTACATTACCCCCAACAAAAATTGCGCAATTATTGGGTACATAATAGGTATTTTTCATAGCAATTAAATCTTCCAATTGTGCATTCTGAATGCTTTCAATATCACCGCCTGGGTCGAACTGCCATGGAGTTTCAGGAAAACCATATTTATATAAGGCATTGTAAAACATCCTTGATGGTTCAGAATAACCGCCCTCTAACTCGGCAATAACAACACTTTTTTCATTTTCAAATTCTTTTTCATCTAAAAGGGGACTTCGTATTGCATGTGACCAAAACTCTAGGCCTTCCTTTGTTAGATTTGACGGCACTGTGAAAAAATAATTAACATACTCGTTCCCTGTTGAACCATTCCATGATGGGACCCCTAAATCATTTATAGCCCTTTGTACGGAAGCTGCATTTCTATATTTTTCGTTGCCTTTAAAAATCATATGCTCATATAAATGAAAAAGGCCAACTGTCTCTTTTGTCTGAGAAATTCCACCACCTTTTACTGCAAGCTCAATATAAGTGAGAGGTACAGTGTTGTTTTCAGCTACAAATAGCTCTAGACCATTTTCCAAGGTATAGTGATATAAACCTTCAATTGAAGTTTTTTGTGCTAAAACAGAAAAATTTATTACTGTCATACATATTACTATTATTAGATTTCTTTTCATTGTATTCCAAATTTCCTATGTTGCATTTATTATTTTTTTACTCTATAATTATACTAAATTTACTCAAAAAAGTAAATTACTTGGGGATATATGTTAGCTGTCTTTGTCAACTGTTTTACAGTCTTATTGGGCTCTTTTGTGGGCTTATTATTTTCAAAACGAATAAATAACTCTTTTAATGCAGCGGTTATGATTGCATCAGGGATAGTATGCATTGTGCTAGGTCTTGAAATGGCATTAGAATATAAAAATATCATTTACATAACTCTATCTGCAATTATTGGCGGTCTATTAGGCACATTATGGGATATTGATGGAAAGATTCTATCATTTGGGCATTTTTTAGAGAGAATACTATCAAAATCCTCTAGCATGGGTAATACACAGTCAGTATATACAAAATCAACTTTCGCACATGCGTTTTTAAACGCATCAGTGTTGTTTTGTGTTGGTGCAATGAGTATTGTTGGTTCTTTTAAAGCAGGTATTGAAGGTGACTACACAATTATTTTTACAAAATCAGTTTTAGATGGGTTTATGGCTATTGTTTTTACTTCAGCAATGGGGATAGGAACAGCATTTTCAGTAATAATCATTTTTATATATCAAGGTGTGTTAACCTTGGGTGCAAGCTTTGTTGCCCCATATGTTACTGATGTCCTGCTATCTGAAATTACGGCAATGGGTGGCTGCCTTATAATAATGATTGGTATTAATTTATTAGAGATAAAAAAAATTAAAACAGCTAATTTCCTAATGTCTGTTTTTTTAATTCCAATGTTTTATGCTTTAGAACCTTTAGTTAAAAAGGTTATTAGTTTATTTTAGAATATGAATAAAAATACTATAACGATTCAAAAACGACAAAAACTCATCGCAAGTGCAGGGATTATAGCTTTAACAGGTAATCTTTTGTTAGCAATTGCAAAATTAACAGTAGGATTTATTACTGAAAGTCTTTCTGTAATGGGCGATGGTGTAGACACGACAACCGATGTGATTATTGCTGGTATGACACTTGTGATTGGAAGTATTATTTCGAGGCCTTCAGACAAATCCCATCCTTGGGGACATGGTAGAGCGGAAACAATGGGGACATTGGCTTTATCCTTTGTTATTTTTTTTGCGGGCATACAATTAGGAATATCAGCTGTTACTAGATTAAATACTGTTAACTTCAGTACTAATGAAACAGGTTTAGCCTTATTAGTTACCATTATTTCAATAGTTGTCAAATTTATTCTTGCTGTATCTCAGTTAATATTAGCAAAAATGACAAATAGCTCTATGATTAGGGCAAATGCTCAAAATATGATTAATGATATCATTATTTCCGCGTCTGTTTTATTAGGTTTGATACTAACATCTATTTATGATTCGACGATTATAGATCCAATTATTGCATTATTAGTTAGTATTTGGATAATAAAAAATGCAATACAAATTTTTTGGGAAATGAATACTGAATTAATGGATGGAAGTGCCAGCAACGAAGTGTATCAGCAGCTATTTAAAGCCGTACATTTAGTTGAAGGTGCTAGTAACCCACATAGAGTGAGAATACGAAAAATAGCTAATTTTTGGGATGTTGATTTAGACATTGAAGTAAATGCTAATTTGACAGTTAAGGATGCACATGAAATTGCTGAAAAAGTAACCATTGAAATAAAAAATGCTATACCTGATATTTATGATATTATGGTACACATAGAACCAGAAGGTTATGAGTCCAGTCATTGTGCCGAAAGTTTTGGCCTTAGAGAAGATGATATATCATAATTTTTATTAATTAAGTGTGTTTACCCATTTACAATATTTAACTAGTTTGTTACTATATATATATGGATGATTTTATTTTTGCGCCTTCTGTTCTGTCTGCTGACTTTGCACATCTTTCTAATTCAATAGAAATGATCCATTCTTCTAAGGCAAAATGGATTCACATTGATGTTATGGATGGCTCCTTTGTTCCCAATATTACTTTTGGAGCACCAATTATTAGTGCAATTCGACCCTTATCTACATTAGATTTTGATGTGCACCTCATGATAGATAATCCAGAGAAACATTTAGAGACTTTTTCACAAGCAGGAGCAGATTGGATTACCTTTCATTTAGAAGCTTCTATACATCATCACCGGATAATTCAAAGAATTCATTCACTAGGCAAAAAGGCAGGGATTAGTATTGTGCCTTCAACCCCTATTTCTGCACTCGAAGAAATATTACCTTTTGTAGATCAAGTATTAGTTATGTCAGTGAATCCAGGATTTGGAGGACAAGAATTAATACCAACGTGTTTGGAAAAAATTAAAAAGCTGGTTAAGTTAAGAGAAGAGAACAAGTATAAATATGTTGTTTCAGTCGATGGAGGTGTTAATGAACACACCATTACTCAAGTTAAGGCCACAGGGGTCGATATTATAGTATCAGGGTCTGCTTTTTTTAGCGGAAAGCTGAAGATTTAGATGTTAAGGAAGTACCACTATGATTAAAAAGACTTTGTTTTGTGTGGCATTTTTGCTATTAGTACAATTAGGTTTTTCACAAACAAGTTCAGCCGTACAAACTCAAGCCTTCGGACAAGATTTGATACAAGGACTTGAAGCATATAGGGTTGGGGATTGGGATGATGCACTTTTTTTCTTAAAGAGAACTGATGATTTTCAAGATGCTACTTCTGATTCAATTTGGTTTTTTGTAATAATGGCAGAAATTAATCTAGGGGACTATTCAGCAGCTCTACGCGATGGAACCACTTTTTTGCAAGTTTTTTCAAAGAGTTCATATGTTCCAGAAATTACGTATCAAACTTTGTTTGCAAGTTACGAATTAGACATGTATGAAAATGCAATACAAGGTTTAACTAAGTTTACCGAAACCTATCCAAATCATAATTATACCTCACTAGCAATATTTTATACAGGTGAAGCATTATACAATGTTTTTGAATATGATAGAGCAAAGTCTATGTACAATCGAGTTATTAATGATTTTCCCCGAAGTATAAAATATGATGATAGTTTGTTTAGATTAGAATTATTAGAGCAAAGAGAAAGAGAGGAAAAATTATTATACCTTCTTCGAGTAACTGGAGAAGAAGCAGTTGCTGCTAAAGAGGATTATGAAAGACAATTAAAACTTCTCGAAGGGGAAGAGTCAATTTTGCTTCGAAAAAGACTTGAGGAACTAGAAAGCATAAATAATAAGCTTTCAGTTCAACAACAAGATTTATTAGCTCAAAATGAAAGTCTAAAGCGACAGTTGTCTGAGTATCAAAGTGTTGAAGCTGTACCAATTGTCCCGGTACAAGTTCCAGTTGAAGTACCTTATACAGATCAAACTTCCGATACAACAAATCAGCTCATAGATGATTTATTGAGAAAGGCAGAACAACTACAACAATTAGTTGATGAAAAATAGGAGCTATATTAATGAAAAAACTTTTTATTATAATTATTACTTTTTGCTTATCCACATCTATTTTTGCAAATATTGATATTACTGTGGGTGATACGAGATTTGTATTTGAAGATTACACAGGTGTTGTGGGAATATATACAAAGAATTCAGAAGGTAGTTTTACTTCGCTGTTAGATTCAAAAACTTTTACACAAATCCCAACATTCTATGTAAAATATAATAGTGCAATTTATCCAGTTTCAACGGAAGGTGGTTTTAAGATTGTCTCAACATTTCGTGATAATCGTGCAACTGTTGTTGCGACCTTAAAAAATAGAGTTGAAGTAACTTTAAATTTTGATATTTTTCCTGCAAATGTTGGGGAAAATGCAAATTCAGTTAAAATATCTTCATCAATTGTAAATCTTTCGAACTCAACAAAAACTGTAGCCCTTAAAGCAATTTTTGATACATGGTTAGGTGAACATAGTTTAGTACATCTTGTTACATCAGAAAATGATTCAATAACCTCAGAGTATGAGTTTGATGACAAAAGTGTTGATAAATGGATAGATTCTCAAAATAATTCAGCAGCAGTACGCTTTTATATTCCAGAAGAGCAAAGTGATTATATCGATAGTGTGGTTATTGCTAATAAAAGTCTTTTATCACAGCCTAGATGGGGATTTATTGTGTATCCAGATCGAGAATTTCATTCACTGAACTCATATAATAATTCTGCCTTTTCAGTAACATGGAAAGATGTTAAAATTTCTGATATACCATTTAATGACATAGAGTTTTATGTATTCACAGGTGAAAAGGAAGTCTCTGTTCCGAGAACATGGCCACCCAATATTCCAGTAATTGAAGTTACACAAACACTTGATGTAAGTGCTGTAAGTCAAGAAGATATGCAAAAAATATTAGAAATTTTAGCAACAATTGAAGAACTTCGAAAAGATAATGCATATTTAAATGAAGATGAAATTCTAAAATTGCACGCAGAAGTGGATGAAATTCTTCTTAATTCAGGACGGTAGCAGTACATGGCATTGTCAACGCTAGAGAAAGCGAATAGATTACTCAAAGCTCGTCGCTTTCCAGCTGTTATTGCTTTGTTAGAGCCTTTAATTTTAGAGTATAAAGATTCTTTTCAGTATTTTTATTTACTTGGGACTGCATGTCTCTATGTTGGAGATATTGGTGGAGCTGAGTTATATTATAAAAAGGCTCGAAACATAAAAATATCTGATGTAAACCTAATTACTGCACAAGCAGTTTTATACCTTAGACGAGGTGAACTAAACAAAGCAATTGAATACTACTTACAAGCCCAAGAATATGATCCAAATAATAAACTTTCAGTTAGAGCTTTAGAGTATATTAAAACTAATAGTACCACAGAGCAAGTTGTGCATCTAGTTTTATCAGGCGAAATAAAAAAATTCTACCCCAAAATTTCTTCTCCTCTAGTAACCCAAAAAAGAGTGTTGATGTTGTTAGCACTATTTATGCTTGGGGGAATATCATTTTTTTTAATTAGGCGGCTTCATTCTGAACCAATTGAGCAGCGTGCAGATTTATCATCTTTTGTCTTAACCGTAGAAGAAAAACGAAACCCAGTTGAACAAGATACAGCTTCATCTGTTTTTCGATACATTCTAACACAAGATGAGGTTGAGCAGGCATATGCAAAAGCACAGCGAAGTTTTCAAATGTATAATGATAATGAAGCTCAAATTGAAATAAATCGGATTCTCAATTCTAATGCCTCTACGGCAATTCGACAAAAAGCTCGTCTTTTGGCAGAATACTTAGAGGAGCCTACTTTTGATACCGAGTTAGATCAAATTACCTATGAACAAGTTTCAAGTGACGTACACCTTTATCTAGACTGTTGGATTGTCTGGCCAGGAAGGGTAACTAATGTTATTGAAACTGCAGTTGAATATCGATGCGATTATTTAGTCGGATATGATAATCTTCAAAAAATAGAAGGCTTTGTTCCTCTTGTTATTCAGCAGCCAGTTCAAATTGACTCAAGCTTACCTGTACAAGTTCTTGCTCAAATTAGCATAGAAAATGGAAAACTCTTATTAAAAGGGAAGTCAATTTATCAACCTCTTATTGTAAATAATTAATTTATTTGCTATAATACTCTGTAATATTATAAAAAAGAGACTATAATATATATACGGAGGCTATTGTGGCAAAAGTAACAAGTGAGTTTACCGCTCCTCAAGATATGAGCGAAAAAATGCAAGCACTCGAGGCTGCAAGGTTACAAATTGAGAAGCAGTTTGGACAAGGTTCTTTAATGAAACTTGGGAGTGTAACTAATGCGGCTAGTGTAGATGTTATTCCTTCAGGTTCTATTATGCTTGATGAAGCACTAGGTATTGGTGGATATCCTAGGGGTAGGGTAATTGAGGTTTATGGCCCAGAGTCGTCTGGGAAAACTACTCTTGCATTACATGCAATTGCAGAGGCTCAAAAGCTTGGGGGTATTGCTGCATTTGTTGATGCAGAACATGCCTTGGATCCTAATTATGCAAAAAATCTTGGTGTAAATATAGATGATCTTTGGGTATCACAACCAGATACAGGAGAGCAAGCTTTAGAGATAGCTGAGAGTTTAGTGCGTTCTGGAGCTGTTGATATTATTGTTGTTGACTCTGTTGCTGCATTAACACCACAAGCTGAAATTGAAGGTGATATGGGTGCTTCTCATATGGGGCTTCAAGCACGACTCATGAGTCAAGCGTTACGAAAATTAACTGCTATTATTGGCAAATCAAAGACAATAATAATTTTTATAAATCAAATACGTATGAAAATCGGTGTTATGTTTGGTAACCCAGAAACAACCACTGGTGGAAATGCTTTGAAGTTTTATGCTTCCTTGCGCTTGGAAGTTAGACGGGTTGAGTCAATTGATGCTAAGGGTGAAGAAGATGCAGTTGGTAACAGAGTTCGAGTAAAAATAGTTAAAAATAAAGTTGCACCGCCTTTTAGAAAAGTAGAACTAGATATTATGTTTGGTAAAGGAGTTTCTGCTATTGCAAGTCTTTTGGACTCTGCTGTACGACATGGTTTTATTGACAAAAAAGGTGCGTGGTATACTACTGAAACTGAAAAAGTTGGGCAGGGTAGAGAAAATGCAATTAATTTTTTAGAACAAAATCCAGATTTTACTTTAAGTGTAGAAAAACAAATACGAGAAAAATTATTTCCAGGGCAAGTTTTAAAGGAGGGTGAAAAAGACAAAAAATCTGCTAGTTCAACTACAAAAGCAGATATAGAAAAAATCACTCCTGTTGCTACACAGTCAGATGAGCAACAAAGTTCTGTTGGAGATTTGTTTTAAGATGTACCCAGTGATATTATCTCTGGGCTCAAATAAAGTATTAAATAAAAACGGCAGCGTTATGCTGCCACAAACTATTTTAGAAAATGCTGTTGGTTGTTTAAAAAATTATATTGAAAATTTATGTGTTTCATCTGTGTATTGCACAAAACCAATGTATTTTGAAGATCAAGAGTCTTTTTATAACCTTGTTGTGGGTGGTACATATCATGGGGAAGCTGAAGAGCTATTGGAAATTATTCAAGCTATAGAAGCTGATTTTGGAAGAAATAGATCTGTAGAATTTCGAAATGGACCTAGAACACTTGATATTGATATAATATTATTTTACAACAAGGTCTGTAATTCTCAAAGTTTATCGATTCCACATCCTCGGTACAAAGAAAGAGCTTTTGTTTTGGTTCCAATGCTTGAGATTTTGCATAATCATGCCGATTATGAATTAAGGGATTATTACAAAAACTGTTTAAATAAGTTAAACAGTGAAGATGTAGTAAAATTTTCTACCTTAAAACTTGGAGATTTCAGTGGAATTAGAAACCATCACAAACACAGAGAAGACAACGTATAATGTGACTCAATTTGAAGGGCCTCTTGACTTATTATTGTCACTAATAAAAAAGAATGAAGTAAATATTTATGATATACCCATTGGCGATATAACTGAGCAGTATTTGGAATACTTAGATTATGCCCTAACTACGGACTTAGAAAATTTAACGGAGTTTTATTCTCTAGCTGCTGAACTTTTATATATTAAGTCCCATATGCTTTTGCCAGTTGAAACAAAGTTTGATGATGATTTAGAGGACCCACGTCAAGAATTGGTAGATAAGCTAATAGAGTATCAAAAATTTAAGAAGCTTTCTGAATTAATTGAGGAAAAAGAAGAAGAAGCTGAGTGGAATGTAGAAAGAAAAAAAATTCAAAATGTTTTACCTTTTGATGAAGAAGAACTATGGCAAAAAATTGATACTTGGACCTTAATGAAAACCTTTACTCAATTAGTTGGGGCGCATTCTGGTGATAAGATTATGAGTATGTATGAGGAAATTTCAGTTGGTGAAAAAATTACATTGATGTATGAATTTTTTGAAAATAAAGGAGAATGCTTTTTTACAGATTTGATAATTAGAAGAGAAAGTATTATGGATATAGTATGTGCTTTTATGGCTATATTAGAAGCTGTAAAAATGCATTCAGCATGTATATTTCAAAATAGAATGTTTGGTGATATTAAAATTTGCCCTGCTAAAGCGGCATAAACGGAGTTATGTGTGGAATTAGAAAAAGAGTCCTCGCTTGTTGAAGCAATATTATTTTTAGAGGGTGAACCGTTAAGTGTAGAATCTTTAATGAGGATATCAAGTTTATCAAAAGAAGTTGTGCAATTATGTATTGAAAAACTTACTGAAAGATATAATAGTGCAGATAGCGCTCTTGAGTTACAACAAATTGGGGGTGGTTGGTTTTTATGTGTTAAAAAAGACCTATGGGGTTCTTTGAAGGATAGGTATGGCAAAAAAAATGAAGGAAAATTATCTCGAGCAGCTCTAGAAACTCTTTCTATAATTGCATACTCACAACCAATTACACGAGGGGAAATAGAAGCAATAAGAGGTGTATCTGCTGATAATATGATTAGATTACTTTTTGAAAAAAACATGATAAAAGAAGTAGGAAAAAAAGATATTCCTGGTAAGCCTGTACAATATGGTACTACAAAGGAGTTCTTAAAGATTTTTAGAATAAATAGCATTGCAGATTTACCGAAACTAGATGAAACAGAGAGTGAAAGATTTGAGCTTGCAAGATAATACATTAAGACTTCAAGTATATTTAGCACGCTGTGGGGTTGCCAGTCGCAGGTCTAGTGAAGCATACATTTTAGAAGGTAGAGTACAAGTCAATGGTATTGTAATTACAGCTTTGGGCACTAAGATTACAGAAAGTGATGTAGTATTAGTTGATGGTAATGAAATACACCTTGAAGAAAAAAAATGGTATGTACTTCTTAATAAGCCTGCAGGGTATGTAAGTAGTCTTAAAGATGAAAAAGGGCGCGAAACCGCAGCAGACTTACTTAAAGCACATTTTAATGAGCGCTTATACAATGTTGGTCGTTTGGATATGTTTTCACAAGGTTTGTTGCTTTTTACAAATGATGGGGCTTTTTCCCAAAAATTATCTCACCCTTCATCACAAATTGAAAAAGAATATATTGTAGAAGCTAGCTTTCCTATTCCTGATGAGTTAGTTGATAAATTTAAAAAAGGGATTAGAATTGAAAATATTTTTTATAAGTGTCGTAGTGCTTCGTTAAGTGGAAAAAGAAAATTACGAGTAGTTTTAATTGAGGGAAAAAATAGAGAAATTCGAAAAGTGTTTGAGTTTTTTAGTATTGGTATTAAATCTTTAACGAGAGTGAGAATTGGTCACTTAACAATCGATGGTTTACAAGAAGGTAATTTTAGAGAATTATCAGTCAATGATATTGAAAAATTGTTTAAAACAGAGTAGTATACATCGAGGGATAAAATGGTAGTTGCAATTGATGGCCCAAGTGGGACAGGAAAAAGTACTGTAGCAAAAATAATTGCTGAAACATT
>CAYJGO010000024.1:0-19982 GCA_964369855.1 uncultured Treponemataceae bacterium
CTTGCAGTTGCTGTTCCCCATATAAAATTTTCTGGAAATGCCATGTAGTTCTCCTTAATTAACCTTTTATCATTTTTATTGCTTCACTCGGACCACTTGATCCTTGTTCATATGTATGTATCGGAAGTGAAGCTTCTGAATACATTTTTTTTAAGTCCTCAATATACTTCCAGCTAAGATGTATTTGTTCCCATGTAGAAAAGAGGGAAGTATCAGACTGTATTACAGCGTACAGCAGTCTCTCATACGCTTCAGGAGTATTTATTCTATGAGCTAAAACACAGCTTTGACAAAAATCCATTTCTGCTTGAATTATATCATCACTTTCACCGGGTTTTTTGATGTTAAACTTTAAGTTAATTCCCTCATCAGGCTGAATTTTAAAGGTTAAAATATTTGAACCCTTTTCACTAGAATGAGACTTAAACGTAATAATGA
Source organism: uncultured Treponemataceae bacterium (assembly GCA_964369855.1). GTDB lineage: Bacteria > Spirochaetota > Spirochaetia > Treponematales > Treponemataceae > CAYJFX01. Next base: position 439 of record CAYJGO010000024.1, read on the forward strand.
TTTCCATTTCACGTTTGTTTAGTTTTTTTCCAGTTGTAATATAGAAAGGCACTCCTTTCCACCTTTGATTATCAATGTATATTTTGCATAGAGCATATGTTTCTGTCTTTGAATCTTTAGATATATTATCTTCGTTGAGATATCCTGAATATTGTGCCAATACAAGAGATTCTTTTATATTAATCTTTGCTATTTCTCGTAATGAGCGTAATGCCTGAACCTGCATAATTTTTATATCAGAATCGTTTTCACATTCTTCCATAGAAATTAAACTTAAGATTTGCATCAAATGATTTTGCACCATATCTTTCAATGCACCAGCCTTATCATAGTAACCAGCTCGCGTTTCAACTCCTACTTCCTCGCTAGCCGATATTAATACATTTTCTATTGATTTAGCATCCCAACAATTCCTAAATATTGGATTCTTAAAACGAATAGTTTGAATACTTCTAAGCATCTCTTTTCCAAGATAATGATCAATTCTATAAACGTTATCTTGGCCAAATGTTTCATCAAGCTTTTTACTGAGAATATCTGCTTCTTTAAGAGTTTCTCCGAAAGGTTTTTCTACTACAATTTTACTTTCACCTCTACATTCTAGTGATAATATTCCATCGCTGATTATATCAAAAAATTGTGGTGCTACAGCATAATAAAATATATTTGATCTTATGTTGGCTGATGAAAAAAAAGAGCACAGTTTTTTGTATTCACTAAGATTAGAGAAATCCATTTTAAAATACAAAATACATTTTGAAAATCTATCAAAAATGCTTTCATCAAATTTAATACGTGAAAAATCTGAAACCCATTTTTTTACTATAGTGACATACTCTTCATTTGTGTATTCTCTGCGTCCAATTGCTATTACCTTATCATTTTCATTTATTATATTTCGTGCAAATAAATTATACAGGGCTGGTAATAGTTTCCTATATGCTAAATCTCCGGTTCCCCCAAAAATTGTAATGTTTTGTGCATTATTGTTCCCATTCATAGTGATATGTTCCTTCTTTATCTATTCTTGCAAATGTGTGAGCTCCAAAAAAATCACGTTGTGCTTGAATAACATTAGCCCCTAGTGTCTTAGCTTTTAATTGGTCTATATATGTTATTGCGGAGTTTAATACAGGAATTGGAATTTCCGCATTAAGTGATAATAAGCAAAGTTTTCTCAATGCTACAGTAGATTTTGTTAAATCAGAAAAAATAGTATTATCAAGAAGAAAGTTTGTTAGTGAAGTGTCACGCTTATACACATCCATTAAAACTTCAAGTAATTCAGCTTGAATTATACAACCAGCTCTAAAAATTGATGCTATCTCTTTTAGGTTTAAATTCCACCCAAAAAGAGTTGATGCATTACTCATTTGAGCAAATCCTTGTGCATATGCAACACGTTTTCCTAAGGAATAAGCACTTCGAACTTCTTCAATCGTAATCTGTACTGAATCTTTAATATTAGTATGTAATGCATCGAAAGAACCTTTGTTAAAAGTAATTCTCTCTTTTTTCATGTTTGAGATAATTCTTGCTTGAACGGCACTTTGAATTAAAGAAATATTTTGGTCTTGGTCTATAGCTTCAAGAGTTGTCCATTTTCCAGTCCCTTTTTGACTTGCTTCATCTACTATCAAATCAACCAAATCATTTCCACTTTCTACATCTTTTACAAGTAAAATTTTTGCTGTTATTTCAACAAGGTAGCTTTTTACATCTGTTGTGTTCCATTGTGTAAAAATTTTTGAAATCTCATTATTTGATAAAGACATTGCTGTTTTTAAGAATAAGTAAATTTCTGCAATCAGTTGCATATCAGCGTACTCTATGCCATTATGTACCATTTTAACATAGTGGCCAGCTCCATCTGGGCCAATATATGTGCAACAATCTTCACCATTTTTTTTAGCCGAAATAGCATTTAAATATTTTTCAATATGCTTATAGGATTGTTTATCGCCACCTGGCATGATACTAGGGCCTAGTAGTGCGCCTTTTTCACCACCAGAAACACCAACTCCAAAAAAATGGATTTTATTTTTTGCTAACTCATTTGTTCTTCGTATTGTATCTTTATAATATGAATTACCGCAATCCATTATAATATCATTTTCATCTAATTCTTCTAATAATGTTTTGTTGAAAGCATCTACTACTTCACCAGCTTTTACCATAAGTATTATTTTTCTAGGCATTTCCAATGAACTAACAAAATCTTTTAAAGATTCATACCCTGTAAAGTTCTCTACATTTTGCTGAACAAGTTGTTTTGTTGTTTCATAACTACGGTTATATCCTGCAACCTTAAAACCATGATTTGCCAGATTTTGTGCGAGAGATTTTCCCATTGTTCCTAGTCCTACAACTCCAATTTCATTTTTCACTATGTACTCCTTAAAATTTATTGCTTAGCCATACAAATACAAATACACTCTGGTATCGTAATTGCTGATACTTTTTTGATTTCAGTTTGATTTACGATTTTAAAACTTACAAGTTGGTTAGTATCGCGATTAGCAACGAGTAAGAATTGATCGTTTAAGATATTTAATATATCTCGTGGATGGTCACCCGAACAAGATGATGAAATAATAGGGTAGGTGGGTGCTGTTATATTTTGAATATCAAATGTTGAAATAATATTTGATGTTCTAATTGATGTAAAAATGGTGTTTCCTGAATGATGTAACCGAATTGCTGCTGCCGCTTGTTGAAGCCCAGATAAGGTTGCATTTACTTTTTGTGACTTAATCTGGGTAAAGACATCACCGTCTTTTTTAAATGTATAGAGTTCGTTACTCAATTCTGTTAAGAAAAATAAATAATTTTTATCGAGGGAAAATATACCGTGCCGTGGACCAGAACCCTTGGGAAAAGCAATTGTATCTATAACATCAAGTTTATCATTGAGTATATATACGGTATCTAAGAGCAAGCAAGGCACAAGTAGTTTATCGTCATATAACAGTACTTGGTGGCTGCCAGCTTTTTCTTTTATACATTTAGTGTGAGCAAGAGTAAATGTATTATTCTTATATTCGATTTTAGAAACTGTTCCCTCATGATAATTTGCAGTATAAAAAAAAGTATCCTTAAAAATTAAAAAACAGGACCCGGTTTTTTCAAAAATGAGCTTTGAAATGCACTTACCAGAATCATTATACGCTATAATACCAGAGCCTTCACTGGAGTCAAAAAGTGCAAAAAGAGTGTTGTTTTTGTACGTTATATATCTTGAATTGTTAATCTCACAAAATAAATCAACTGACGTTAAATTACCTGTTAAATCATCTATAACAAATTTATATATACCTTTACTATTTTTTTGTGAGTATGTTCCAACAAATCCTTCTGCCATTTTGTACCACTTTATGCTAATATTTTTTGCCGATATATATATTATACACCATAAAATGGAATTAGAAAGTTTTTTTTTCAAATAATTAATAAATTTGTAAGTTATAAGTTACATTGTCACAATATATTACTAAGTTTTACCTAATTGGCCGCAAGCCCCGCCAATTGTTCTGCCTCGTTTCATACGTACTGTTACATTAAATCCAGCTTTTTCTAGTAGTTCTTGAAATTTTTTTACTTCATTTTTAGTAGGCTCAACATAGTCTATTCCTTCTACAGGGTTCCATGGTATCAGATTTAAGTGTACTGGTAATTTTTTTGAAAAGTTAATTAGTTTTTGAACATGTTCGAGACTCGTATTACTATTTCCGAGGAGGGGTACTTCTAAGGTGATGCGTTTTCCGGTTTTATTATTGTAGTATTCAATCGCTTTTGATAGCGATTCTAAAGAATTACCATTTGTGATTGGCATAAGGGTTTTTCTCTGTTCTTCATCGGCTGTAGTTAGTGATATGGCAAGTTTTATTATAGGTCCATTATCTGCAAGGTCATAAATACCATCGACGATCCCACACGTTGATAAGGTCACTCGCCTCATAGAAAGGTTTCGCCCATTTTTATCAGAGAGAAGTACAAGAGTTTTTCTAATTGATTCTAGATTCATTAACGGTTCACCCATACCCATGAAAACGATATTTTGTAACGTGCCTGCATGTTTTTCTAAATGATAAAATTGTTCAATAATTTCTGCTGTGGTTAAATTTCGTGCAAGGCCTAACGTGGCAGTCTTACAGAATGCACAGCCCATTGCGCAACCTGCTTGGCATGAAACACAAGCAGTTTTACGACCATCTGCATCTATCAGTAAAACTGTTTCTACCATAAAGCCATCATGAAGTTTTATTTGTAATTTTATGGTACCATCAGGGTCTGTTAACATAGTTTCAACTTGTGTAGAATAGAGCACATGTTCACATTCTAAAGTCGAACGTACATGCAATGGTAAATTGGTCATTTGATTAAATGACGTAGCACCACTAGCTATCCATTTAAATATCTGCTTTGATGTAAAAGAAGGTGATGAAGGGATGAGATGCGCAATTTCATTAATTGATAAACTTGTAAATGCAGCTTCAGAGGATACTGGTCTTTTTGATGTGTTTTCATTCAAAATTACATAATCCTTTTTAACATATCTGAAACATCAGTGCTACGTAAGCCTGAATTAATAAATGATTGTAGTGTTTCAATTGCAATGTTTTTTTGGTTAGTATTTAAATAGCATTCGGCTAATTCAACATATATTCTATAATTCTTAAATTTTGATTGTATTAGTCTATTAAAACTTGTTATAGCTTCTAGATACTTTTCTTGTGCTTTAGCAATTAAGGCTAGGCCAAAAATGGCATATTCATCATACTGAATTTCCAACGCTCTATTATAACAATCACTTGCTTTATCATAGTCAAGTATGTTTCTATACGAATCACCTAATCGTGTTAAGATTACTTTATTAGTTGGATCATTTTCTATAATTTTTGTCCAACTTTCTATTGCTTTTAAATGGTTATTTTGCCCTCGGTAACAATCTGCTAACCCGAATAAGGCATAGAAATTATTATTTTCAATTTTTAAAGCTTCAGTAAAATAATGTATTGCATTATCATAGTTTTTTAATTTTTTATGGCAATTACCTATTGATGTTAAAACTCGTATATCGCACCCTTCTTCATTAATATCCAACATTCTCGACCAATAGTATAGTGCAGTACGATATTCATTAAAGTCGTAGTGTAGGTGACCAAGGCCAATTAATGCATATGCATTATTCTCTTCAATGTCGAGTACACTTAAATATAATTCTTTAGAACGCTTTAAATCATATGTTTTTCTGTATGCATCTGCTATTCTTGTTAAAACAGAAACATTTTTGCTATCTAAAAGAAGGTATTCCTCCCAATATACAATTGCTTTTTTTAATTCATTTAATGCCCTGTGACAATCAGCCAAGCCAAAAAGGGCATAGTTGTTATCTTTATGTATTTCTAAACATTTTTGATAATATTCAATTGCTTTTCTAAAGTTTTTATTTCGCCTTTCTAAATCACCTAATCCAACGAGGGCATAGTTATTTGTTTCATCCTTTTGGAGTATTTCAAAAAATATATTTTCTGCCTCAGCTATTTTATTCTCTTTTAATAACAAGTAGCCTTTTTTAGATAGCTCGGCTAAGGGGTCAAGAAGTTTTTCTTGTTCATATACGGCGTTTGTTTGTGTGTTTTTTTCATTCATTTTTTAATCCTCTTCATTTAAAAGCTGAGAAACAACAGAAGCGATTTTTTCAATTATCATCTCGGCCTTCTTTCTATTATGCGATAATGTATACAATTTTAATGCAGATAAATCATCACCATCTTTACTATATTTATCTGCAATTCTATTAAGACCATCTGAATACCCTGTTGTTAAAAAGAGTCTCATAGCACCTTGTATATCACCTTCATTAAATAGTATATTTCCTCGTCTATTCAATTGTACTTTTTGTTCACTGCTCAGCGTATCTATTGGTGTTTCAGCGCTTTTGATAAAGCCACCAGCACTCGGATGCTTTTTTAATAAGTCGAAGTGGTCATTTTTCATGTTAATTTTTACCTCCAGGGTGAGCATAAAAATCAAGTATTGAATGTCCGTATTTACGCGAATCAACTTTACTTAATATTCCTATTGTTTCAGCCATTTTTCTTTCTCGTGGTCTGTGTATTAGTAAGATTCCATCCTTTTTTAAAAGCCCTCTTTCAGAAACAATTTGAACTAAATCTTGATGATGTTTGTAGGGAAAGGGTGGGTCGAAAAAAATAATATCATAACTATGTTTGCACCTTTTCAAAAAAAGTTCAACGGACATAAATTTACATACAATTTTTTTGCCTATAATTGTTTCACTTAACAGAACATTTTTTAATAATGTTTCAATTTTTATCTTATCCTTTTCACAAAGTGTAACTTGTTCTGCTCCCCTTGATGCAGCTTCTAATGCAATTATACCACTACCAGAAAATAAGTCTAAAAAAGTTTTGCCTTCAAGGTTACCGAGTACTGAGAAAAATGATTCACGCATTTTATCCATTGCTGGGCGAATGATTCCATCTGGGCAGGTTATTGTATGTCCTTTTAATATTCCTCCAGTTACTCTCACATTTTTTCCTTACTTATACTTTTTTTCAATAATGCCTTCAACAGCTCTCATTCCTGATGCCCATGCACCTGTTATTCCTCTAGATGTACCTGCACCATCTCCTATTAAATAAATATCTTCTGCAGCCATAAAGTTATCATTCTTAAAAACAGGCTTATTGGCATATAGCTTGATCTCTGGATAGTACATAATGGTGCTTGGATGCAGTATTCCTGGAATAATTGTGTCAAGCTTTTTTAATGCCTTCCATATTGATTGTAAAAACTTAGCTGGCATTGCAAGTGCAATATCACCAGGTGTAGCACTTTTCAGTGTTGGTTTAAAATCATAAAGATCTGTGTTCAAATCCTTTGAAGTAGTTCTTTTTCCAAGTCTAAAATCCCCAACTCTTTGCATTATAGGATGTCCACCTCCAGTTAACATGGCAAGGGAGCCAAGATATTCTGCATAATCTTGCCCAGAAGCGAGAGGCTCTGTTAATGATACTGTTCTTAAAACAGCAAAATTAACTAGTCCCGTTGAGGGTTTGCTTTCAGAAAAAGCATGGCCATTTACACTATAATACGTTTCACCACGAGTACTTACATATCGCTCTTGAACTACTTGAGCTGAACCTGAATTTGTACAGAAAGTTCTTGTTTTCTCTGGAAATAAAAACTTTGGGTCGTAGTAATCTTTTACAATAGGATAGTGTTCTAACTTTGTTTCTACGCGTACCCCAACATCAATACTATTGTCACTGTAAGAAATGTTCAGCTTGTTCATTACCTGTCTTAAAAAATCAAATCCATGTCGGCCAGGTGCAATAATTAAATTTTTATACTCGAGTTCACGCTTATCTGTTGTAATAGTGTGCAGCTCTTCATTAGCACTGAGCATGGTTTCACCGTATGATATTTGAACACCACTATCACAAAGCATTTTTGTTAGTTTTTTTATTAAAAGTATACCACCATCTGTACCCAAATGTGATTGTCGGATTTGTAATAAATCTACACCAATTCGTTTAGCACGTTTTTGATATGTGTCTACATGGACTTTCTCTAAAATTGTTGGGCTTAAAAATTTTTCAATTTTTTCTAAATACTTATTAGCATTCTCTTCATTCCAATATTCAAAAGGAAACCCTACAGGAAATGTGAAGTTCATTTTACAGTCATTTCTTAAACCACCAGATGAAATATTAGCACTTTCAATGATTATTATTTTAGCACTTTTATCATATTCTAGTAAAGAAAATGCAGAAGCTAGGCCAGCAGGACCTGACCCTATTATTATACAATCGAATTTTTCCAAAATACACCTATCCTCACTATATTATACTGTAGTTCTTTAATAAAGACAAGTGTTTAATCAAAAGAACAAAAACATATAAGATGTCATTTAAGATACTATAACTTTATAAGAATACCACTTGAATATATAATTAACATATGATATACTCTTATCTAAACCTTGGAGACTTAAAATGTATTATTAAATGAGTCTTCCAAAGACCATAAGGAGCAAATATTGAAAAAGTATGAACTTATGACAATTTTTCCATTAGAAGAAGACTTGTCAAAAAGCGGAATTGAAGGCGTTAAAAAAGTATTAGCTGATTTTAATGCACAAATTGAAAGTGAAGATGCTTTTGGTGATCGTGACCTTTGTTATGACATTAAAAAGAGAAACAGAGGAAGATTTATTTTATTTAATGTAAAGATAAATCCTTCAAAGATTGTTGAAATTGATCGTCAATTTAAGTTAAATGATCAACTTCTTAAGTTTATGTTCGTTCGCGTAGACGAATAAAGGGAGACTATGGCCGATCTAAATCATGTGATGTTAATTGGACGTCTTACTCGTGACGCTGAATTAAAATACACACCTAATGGATATGCTATTTCTAATTTTTCTGTTGCAGTAAACAGAAGAAAAAAAAATGGTGAGCAATGGGTTGATGAAGTAAGTTATTTTGAAATTAATCTGTTTGGTAAATCTGCAGAGAGTTTAAAGCAATACTTATTAAAAGGAAAACAAGTAGGTATTGATGGAGAACTTCGACAAGATCGATGGGAGCAAGATGGACAACCAAGAAGTAAGATTGTTATTAATGCAAACAATATACAATTGCTAGGTGGTAACACAGGTTCTTCGCAAGGAAACTCTTATTCACGAAATGACCAAGGTGAAAGTAATTATCAACAAAAACCAACTTCGTTTCAAAATAATTATGATCCAGGCCCTGCATACAGTGCAAATGATGCAGACTTTCCGGAAGACATTCCATTTTAATAATAAATAGTAAGGAGACAACTATGTCAGATGAAATAAATAACGAAAACGAAATAACAATGCAAAGTGCATTGGATAAAGATATTAAAATGAGCGATATTATGCGCGATGGAGATATTGACGATAAAACTGGACGAGGAAAACCAAAGCAATTTTTTAGAAAAAAAGTCTGTAGGTTTTGCTCAAACAAAGCAAAAATCGATTACAAAGATCCTGATGCTTTAAAACGCTTTACAACTGAAAGAGGAAAAATTCTTCCTCGTCGAATTACAGGTACTTGTGCAAAGCATCAAAGACGACTTGCTTTAGAAATTAAACGAGCAAGAGCTATTTGTTTGTTACCGTTTGTAGCTGACTAATTATTAACTGTAGTAATGCATATTTGTAACGATCCAACTCCTGGTAACGTTACAAGAATCAATAGGTTTAATGTGATACCATTATTTAGTGTAATTGCGTGTTCAATTACACTAAGCTCTACCATAAAACGTAGTGAACCAAAAAAATTATAGGAGCTTGAAATGAAAGTTTTTTTAAATGCAGATGTAAAACACTTAGGTGAAGAAGGGGATATTAAGAATGTAGCCAATGGCTATGCTCGAAACTACTTATTCCCAAGAAATTTGGCTCTTCCATATAATGACGTAACTGTTGCTCATTTTGAAGGAAGAAAAGAAGAAATCGAATCAAAAAAAGTAGCTAAACGTGCAGAATCTTCACAATTAGCTGAAAAATTGACAAATCATGAGATTAAAATTACAATGCCAGCAGGTCCAAATGGTAAGCTATATGGTGCGGTAACTTCTCTTACTGTTGCTGAGTACTTAAATAAAGATGGGTTTGAGATCGAAAGAAAAAGAATCGATGTACCTGGTGTTACTATTAAGTCAGTTGGCAGATATACTATTAAAGTAAGATTATATGAAAATACATCTGCTGAAGTTGCTGTTGTTATTGAAGCACAAGAGGAAGCAAAACCATCAAGAACTAAAGCACCTGTTAAGGGGCGCGATAGAAGAGTTGAAGAACATGCTGAAGAAACAACATCTGAAGTACAAGATACAGATAATACTTCTGAAGAAAATACAACGGATGCACAAGGGATTGAATAAAAATGGCACCCTTAAAGGACAAAGTTCCCCCTCATAATTTAGATGCAGAACAAGCAGCTTTGGGTGCTTTGCTCCTTGACTGGGATGTATTAGGCGACGTACTTAGTTACTTACGACCTGAACGGTTTTATTCATTACAAAACCAAAAAATATTTTCTGCAATGCTTGAATTATATAATGATGGCATTCGCGGAGATATGTTAACTTTAATTGAAAAGCTACGTTCAAAGGCTGAATTAGATGCAGCTGGAGGACATGCTTATGTAAGTTCTTTAACCAATACTGTGGGAACAAGTGCTAATATTGAGTACTATGCAAAATTAGTATTAGACTTATCCATACGGAGAGAACTCATAAAAACTTCTGCAAAAATAGTTGCTAACTCACATGATGATACAATGGAGAGTAGTGCTGTTTTAGAAGAAGCACAACGAGAAATATTCACACTTACAGATATAAATGCTACTCACAAAGTTAAGGAAGCTAGAGATCTCGTTGGAGAGGCAATAAAGCGAATTGAAAAATTATATAAAGATAAGCATGCCTTTACTGGTATACCATCTGGATTTACACGCCTTGATGCTATGACTAGTGGATTCCAACCTTCAGAATATATTATTATTGGTGCAAGACCTTCTATAGGTAAAACTGCATTAGCACTATCAATGTTAAAGAATATTTCTGTTGATAATAATATACCAGCTGCATTCTTTTCTCTCGAAATGGCAGAATTATTAATTATAAATAGATTACTTTCTCAAGATTCTCGAATTCGATCTGAATATATGAGAAACGGTTATATAAAGAAAGAACATTTTCCAAAATTAATGCATTCTGCTGGGCGAATACATCAATCGTCTATCTATATTGTGGATACACCTAATATGAAGATCTTAGATATACGCGCAATTGCTAGAAGGTTATATTTGCAATATAAGGTACAAATTATTTTTATCGACTATATTGGTCTTATACAGAGTGAAAATACTTCAGCGCCAAGACATGAACAAATAGCTGAAATTTCACGTTCACTAAAGAGCTTAGCACGAGAATTAAATATACCAATAGTTGTTTTATCTCAAGTGGGTAGGGTTGCTGAAGCAAAAGAACCAAGCTTATCAGATTTACGAGAATCTGGTTCGATTGAGCAAGATGCTGATGTAGTTATGTTTATACACCGTGACCGTATAAGTGATACAAATGATGATGCTACAGCCGCCCATGAATCAAAATTAATTGTTGCAAAACAAAGAAATGGACCAGTTGGTGTAGTTGATTTAGCATTTATACCTGCTTATGCTACATTCGAAAACATGTCAAATTAGTTTAAAATTACATTATTAAAATTCAAGCCAAGTCTCATTAACCGTGAAATACCAGTTTTCCGTGATGCTATTTGTACTGAGGTTAATCCAAGATATACTTCCATCTTTGTTTAAAAGCAATCCGTTTTCCGAATAGGTTATAATTTTTACAGGTAAAGAGGCACTTTGTTGTATTCTAACCATATTCTTTCGTACAAGGTCGATTGAGAATACTTGACTCCTTCCAATATTAGTATAGAGGGAATTATTATTCAAGTGTATAAATGCCTTTGGATCTTCATCTGCTAAGGACAAAAGGATTGAGTGCGTACTTGAGCTTGGAATATATGAAAATATTTTTGTATAAACCTTATCATTTTCAGTTATAATGCTTGCACCATAGATTGGTCCATCAACTATATTGCTATGTGTTAAAGAAAAGCTGACATCTCCATCTATAGAAATGGGTAGCGTTTCTTTTGTTTGAGTATTAACTTCAATTAATGATGACTTAGGATTTGAAGCTGCAGTTTTTACGACAAAGAGCTTTGTGTCCTGATATAAAAGTGCATCTTCTATTCCTGTGCCAGTATAAATTGTACTATTTTCTTTACTAGCGAAATCATACATTAAAACCTTGCTGCTTCCTTCAATGTATATTATCATGTTACTTTGGACTTTTAAGTTTTCAATTGTGTTTGCAGGATAAAATAAGTCTGTTTGAGTATTATCTACTATTGAAATACTTTTTACATATTTTCTTGATTTGGTTGACCATAGTAAAATATTTTGTCCTAGAATATCCATGTTAGTATATGAGTTGTTTTCGAGAATTTTATGAACAGTATTATCGGAGTATGAAGACTTAAAAATAGCCTCACTTGTTAAAAAGAAGAAGCCATCATTATACTCTGCTATATCGAGAATCTTATCATATACTTTTTCAGAAATTTTAGTGGCAGCTACTGTACTTGATGAGGGATTAGTTGATAAAGAATATAGTTCTCCAGATTCCATACCAACAAAAATTGTTGTACCATACTTAGCTGCAGAAATCACCTTATCACGTTGGTTGAAATTAAACATTTTTAATATTATTGGGCTAGTATTTATAATTCCATCATTAACTTCAATCATTCTTAAAGAATAATCTCTCCCACTTGCTTCTATATAATATAAATTTTTATCGCTTCTATTTGTAACTAGCAGAGGATTTATAGAATTGATTTGTGCCAGCAGTTCCCCCGTTGTAGAACCAAACAAGTAAATCTTGTTGTTCTTAGTTCCAGCAAATAAAACATCATTGTTAAAGATAACAGAGTTTTCAAGTTTATTTTCAACAGAAAATGCGGCCTTTCTGCTTCCATCTATTAAGTTTGTGTAAACGAGATATCCTAAGTTTGAATACATTACTGAGCTTTCTTCGCTTTTGCTTGTTTGTGCAAATGAAACACTTCCAACATTTTCAGATATTTTATTTGTGAGTACTTTACCAGTTGAGCTATCTAGAAAAATAATACCATTTACATTAGCCTGACCAACCATCAAGTAAGATCCTTTGGTTGAATATTGAAGAGAAGTGATTGTTGATTCAAATCTCTTTGAAGAAAAGCGTTTTGTTTTTGTTTGCCAGTTCCAAACTGAAAGCCTATTGAGAGCAAATCCATCGCTTTCGTATATAGCGATATCTATTCCGTTAGGGTGAATTGCAATTAATTTAATTGATTCATCTGAAACTTGTAAATGTTCACCAATACCATTTTCATCCCATCTTATAAGAAATCCGTCATCACTACCCGAATATACATATCTTGAATCATTAGTATTGGAGACTTGAACAGAGTTAACTTGAAGTTCATGTGGCTGAGTTGAATGTTGTGTATTAGAGTATGCTAAGTTCATAATACTAAAGATTAAAATCAGTAAAATTCTTAATGTTTTATTATTTTTCATTATATCATTACCTTCTTCTTTTAAAATCCTCCACCAAATAGGCGATTTATATCTCCTATTAAGCCGATGGCAAATAAAAATATTATTAAGCCTAAACCTATAAATTGTATTTTATATAACACTGTAGGCTTAACCGGTTTGCCTCTTAGAAGTTCTAGTACTGAAAATAATATTAATCCACCATCTAAAATTGGAATAGGTAATAAATTCATAATAAATAAAGATATGCTAATCAAGGCTAAGAAATTTAGAACAGTTACGATTCCAACTAAAAAGCTAACTTGAAAACTGCTCCTTGTTGTTTCACCTAGCATCATTGTAATACCGACTGGACCCGAAACTGCCTGTGTTAAATCAACACCTTGAAAAAGTAATGCGATACTTTTAATTGTTAACGACACTAGCTCTATAGTTTCTTTAACTCCTTGTCCAATTGCAGGAATCAGGCTATAGGTTTGAGTTTTGACTTGCTCTACTTTCCATTGAGCACCAAAACTTGCTAATTGAATTTCGTTGTTCTCATTTTTTGGTACAGGAACTAAAATTTCTTGTTTTATGTTATCTCTTGATATTTCTAATTTCATATTCTGTTCGTCAGTAAAATTCTTTAAAAGAATATTTGAAAAATCTACCGTATTTTCCACATTATACTCATTAATTTTTAGAATTATATCTCCACTTTGTAACCCAGCTTGAGCAGCCACTGATTCTGGTTGTACGGAGTCTATTATCAGGTCAACCCAGTTAACAATTCCAATTCTTCCAGCTCCAGTATTTTGATCAAGTTCTGGTTTTAAGTTAATTGTTAACTCTACACCATTTCTTAAAATATTAAAGTTTAATTCCTGACCAGCAGAAACTGTAACAATTTCAGATATATCAGAAAAATATTTTGTTTCTTGGCCATTTATAGCAGTAATAACATCACCTCGTAATAAACCACCTTCTTGTGCTACAGAAGTTGCACCCTCATAAGCCTCACTAGCTAATAAAATTTTATTAGATGTTGCATAAAAAGTGTAGCCAATCATTGAGATGATGGTCATAGCAATGACGGTAAAAAGTAAGTTTGAAAAGGGTCCAGAAAAAGCTATGAAAATCCTACGAATTGGATTTACCCCATAGAAAGAATCTTTTTCTTTTGGAATACTATCTAGGTTGTTTTCTATTGCCTCTTGAAACATTTTTTCACCTTTCATTCCGCAATATCCACCTAAAGGAATTAACGACAATCGATAATCTGTGTCACCTATTTTTTTATGCAATAAAACGGGTCCCATCCCAATTGAAAATGTTTCAACTTTAACACCACTAATCCTAGCTGCGATATAATGACCCAGTTCATGTACAAACACTATTAAACCAAGACCAATTAAACCATATATTATTGTCATATATATACTCCTATGATAATTAACATCTATTACCTATAATAATTATACTAAATCTTCTGTTTTTTTCCTAGCACTATTATTTAATATAAAGACATCCTCTATGTTAGTAGCCTTCGTACTCCAGTCATACTCAAGGCACTGCGATACAAGTTTGGGTATATCTAAAAAAGAAATTTTATTTTTTAAAAAAAGATCAACTGCTACTTCATTTGCTGCATTGTATGCGATTGAATAGGAAGCACCGAGTGTTATTGTTTCAAAAGCCAATGGTAAGAGAGGAAAGTTCTTAGTATTTGGAGGAAAAAAACTCATCTCGAAACTTTCGGAAAAATCAAACTTCTTAAAATTATTTTCAATAAAATGAGGGTATGTTAATGCGGACATAATTGGTCTTCGCATATCAGGGTGAGAGATTTGTGCATATAAGTCACCATCATGGGTTGAAATTAAAGAGTGAATTAAACTCTGTGGGTGTATAGTAACATTAATATTAGATGCTTCAAATCCAAATAAGCATGAAGCCTCAATTACTTCAAGTCCTTTATTTGCAAGTGTGGCACTATCAATACTAATCTTTTTACCCATTTTCCATGTTGGGTGATTTAATGCATCTTTAACAGTTACTGTTTGTAACTCTTCATAGGAATGAGAGCGAAAAGGCCCACCTGATGCTGTTAAAATTATCTTTTCAATATTTTCTTTTCCAAAGCGCTCTTGTAATGAAAAAATTGCAGAATGCTCAGAATCAACAGGTATAATCTTACAGTTATTCTGACTTGCAATTTCCTTAACTAAGCACCATGCCATAACTACAGTTTCTTTATTTGCTAAGGCTAAATCTACTCCGTTTTCCAAACAAATAATTGATGGCAATAATCCTGCACTTCCTGATACACCATTAATACAAATATCTGGATTTGCCGTGTCTATTAACTGTTGTAGGGATGGTCGATCATTACACAGGGTATAATTACTGCAGTTGAATTCGCTTGATAATTCTAAGAGCTTTTTTTCATTTGTATGTGCGCTTAAACCGCAAACTTCATATTGGTTTGGAAATTCTCTGACAATATTAAGTGTGCTTGTTCCTATTGAGCCAGTGCAACCTAGTACAAGTAATCTTTTTTTCATAAATGTGTGTGCCTCATGTTTATAGAAAAAACAATATCACAAGAATAAAATATAGCGGCGCTGCAAATAGTAAAGAGTCAATTGAATCTAAAAAACCACCGCGCCCTGGTATTCCTACACCACCTACATCAGAGTCTTTTTGTGAACAAGATCGTTTAATTGTAGATTCAAACAAATCTCCAATAATGGAAAAAATAGATACAAAAATACTGGTGATTATTACTAATGCCAGTTCAAAGTTAAATGTACTTGGGTATAAGCGAAACATAATATATCCTGCGATGATTGAGCCTAAAATGCCACCTAAAAAGCCTGCAATGCTTTTGTTCGGACTTGCTTTTATAAAACCTCTGTTTCCTTTACCAAGTAAAATTCCAAAAAACCATGCAAGTGAATCACATGCAAACACCATAAGCAAAAAAGAAATTATGAATATTGTAGATGAACTCGGCAGAAGGGCTAGTTGGGAAAAAAATGTTGAAAAAAAGCCAATATATATTATGCAAAATGTTGAAGTACAAACTCTAGAAATAGCATTTTTAAAAGTGTCCGAGGTATCTGGAGTAAATACTTCATAAATAAAGCTTATCATCAAAGTTATGAGAACGGTAAAAAAGATGTATAGTGTCGGTGCATTGTATACAACTATAAAAATTGTAATTATATGAATTATAGCTATTAAAATAATTAAAAGCGGGAGGGGTTGAACCGCTAATTTTGATTTCAATAAAGTGTGCATTTCTCTCGTTGATAAAAGCATTGTGAGTGCAGTAATAATAAGTAAAGGAAGGTGATTATAATAATCTAAGTATGTTAAAGCTAAAACGAGTGGAATCCCAATAAAGAAAACTAATAATCTTTGTGTAAGCTGTTTCACTTTTCACCTCCAAATCGTCTGTTTCTATGTAAAAAATTAGATACATCAGTTCTAAAATTATCAGCGGTATAATCTGGCCATAAAATATCAGAAAATTCTAGTTCAGCATACGCACTTTGCCACATTAAAAAATTACTTAAACGTTTTTCTCCACCAGTTCTAATAATAAGATCTACTGGCGGTAACTCAGGTATATCAAAATATGATGCTAAGGATTCAATACTAAGAGAGTCAATATCTGAGTTACTTTTAATAAATTTCTTAACTCCTCTAGTAATCTCATCTTTTCCACCATAGTTAATTGCTAATACTAAATTCATTCTATTAAAATTCTCACTGTCTTTCATAACAGATAAAATTTCGCTGTTAATATCCTTAGGTAAACCATCTAAATCACCTAAGCATAATAATCTAACCCTTTCTTTCTTATAAAATTCAAACTCTTTTCGCAAATGAGTTTTTAAGAGATTCATTAAAAATCCAACTTCTTCCTGTGTTCTCTTCCAGTTTTCAGTTGAAAATGTATACAAGGTTAAATATTTAATTCCAAGTTTTGCAGCTTCTTTTATAATTTCGCGAGCTGCATTTAATCCTTCTTTGTGTCCATTTGAACGTGGCAACTTTCGTGCTGTTGCCCACCGGCCATTCCCATCCATAATGATACCAATATGAACAGGGATACCAGTAATATCATTTGCACTATCAATAGTAAGTTCAGTCTTGATAGGCTTAACCTTCCATAATTTCTTTTTCTTTTTCTTCAAGAAGCTTATTGATTTCAGCTACAAATTTATCTGTTGATTTTTGTAAAACATCTTCTGACGTTTTTAACTCATCTTCAGTTATTTTACTATCTTTTTGAAGCTTTTTAAGTTCCTCATTCCCATCACGGCGAATATTTCGAATTGCTACACGACTTGACTCTGCAATGTTTTTCGCTTGTTTAACAAGATCCTTTCTACGATCAGCAGTTAGTGGTGGAATAGTAATTCTTAGCACTTTCCCATCATTAGACGGATTTAATCCTAGCTCAGATTTTTGAATTGCTTTTTCGATTTCACCCAATAAGGTTTTATCAAATGGTTGTATAAGGATTGATCGAGCTTCTGGAATTGAAATTGTTGCAACTTGATTTAAAGGTGTTAAATCTCCATAGTACTCAACTCTTACTTTATCAAAGAGGCTTGCTGAAGCTCTTCCTGTTCGAATTGAGTTAAACTCATCTTTTAATGCAGTAATTGATTTTGTCATGCGTTCTTCGCACAATTCATTTGTCTCAGCCATATTATCTTCCATAAATTAAAATATGCTTGTAATACTACAAACTAAATAATGTAACTATACCCCTACTGATTTAGAATAGTATGGGTACAAGTTTTACATACCAAGTTGGTAACAAATAACCTTAGAAAGGTTTAGTTTAGAATTAACTGATTTTCCAATTTCTTCCATTTTCTTTGCAACACTAACTTTATCATCTTTAACAAAAGGTTGATCCATAAAGCAGATTTCTGCCATATGTTTTTTTACTTTTCCCTCGATGATTCCTGCCTTAACATTATCAGGTTTATCAAGTTCTGCTACTTGAGCTGTGTAAATTTCTTTTTGTTCAGCAATATAGTTAGGATCTACATCTGATTGTGTAATGTACAAAGGAGTAAAGGCCGCAACATGCAAACAACAATCATATGCAAATTGTTTTACGTCATCATTTGAACTCATGTCTGGGTCAGATGATAAAATAGTTATTACACCTGTTTTTCCATCACTGTGTATGTATGAAGCTACAACATCTGATGCATTTAATTCAACACAAGCTACTCTGCGAACACTCATGTTTTCTCTAATTTTAGTGGCTAGATCCAAAAGCATGTTTGAAAGTGTTTCATTAACATCATTTAAGTTTTTAGCAATAACTTCATCTAAAATCTTTTCACCAACAACACTAAAGTCTGGGTTCTTTGCAACGAAATCTGTTTCACATGTTACTTCAACAATACCAACTTTATTTCCATCTCTACGGATAAGAATTCTGCCTTCTTTAGTAGAGCGTCCAGCTCTTTTTTCAACTGCAGCTAAACCCTTTTCTTTTAAAAGTTTAGCTGCTGCAGCTGCGTCACCATTACATTCAATGAGGGCATTTTTACATTCCATCATACCTGCGCCGGTAGCTTCTCTAAGTGATTTTACATCACCAGCTTTAATATCCATTATATTCTCCTGTTCGTTCTCTTTAAGTGATCAATTATATACATTAGCAAGTGCTTATTTATATAATTCATCCTCATCATCAAGTGCCTTTTCAACAAGCGATGCATCATCACTTGAAGTTTCTTCCACTTTAGGTTCTGAAACTTCTTCAGGTATATAGTTACTGTAATCTACAATTTCTACATCATCTGATTTAATTGAAGCTGTATCGGTTAAATCTTCATCTTCATCTTGTAAGTTTTCAATTATCTTTAATCCAGTTTCATTGTCTGCTTCAATTACTGCATTAGCAATTACTGATGTAAACAAGCTTATAGCTCTAATAGCATCATCATTACCTGGAATAGGGTACTGAATACCTTCTGGGTTACAGTTTGTATCAACTACTGCAACAATTGGTATACCCATTCTATTGGCTTCAGCAACAGCAATTTGTTCTTTGTGTGTATCAATTATAAAAAGAATCCCAGGGAGCTCTTTCATTTCTTTAATACCACCAAGGTTTTTTTCAAGTTTTGCTTTTTCTTTTAAGATTGCTGAAATTTCTTTCTTTGTGAGACTTTCAAAAGTGCCATCAATTTCCATCTTTTCTAATTTTTTAAGGCGTAAAAGTGACTTTTTGATTGTTGAAAAGTTAGTTAACATACCACCTAACCAGCGGTTGTTTACGAAGTGCATTCCACAGCGTTCTGCTTCTTTTGCAATTGTTTGCTGTGCTTGTTTTTTTGT
>CAYJGO010000025.1:0-19761 GCA_964369855.1 uncultured Treponemataceae bacterium
TTTTAAGTAATCCTTTACACATTGTATTAATCGCAATTCCTTTAACTATTCAAACAGTGTTAATTTTTGCTATTGCATATTTTAGTAGTAAAGTGTTAAAATTGCCACACGATATAGCGGCTCCAGCTGGTATGATTGGCGCTTCAAACTTTTTCGAACTTTCTGTTGCGGTTGCAATTTCTCTTTTTGGAACAGACAGCCCTGTTGCCCTGGCAACAATTGTTGGGGTTTTGGTAGAAGTTCCAGTAATGTTAATGCTCGTTAAGTTTGCAAATAAAACAAAAGGATGGTTTAAATAATATGATTAAAGTTGCATTTGTGTGCGTACACAATTCATGTAGAAGTCAAATTGCCGAAGCATTAGGAAAAGAGCTTGCAAGTGATATTTTCGAAAGTTATTCTGCAGGCACTGAAACAAAGCCTCAGATTAATCAAGATGCTGTTCGCTTAATGAAAGATATCTATTCAATTGATATGGAAGCAACGCAAACAAGTAAGCTTATCGCAGATATTCCAGAAATTGACATCGTAATTACTATGGGTTGCAATGTTAATTGTCCATATCTTCCAAGTAAGCACAGAGAAGACTGGGGCTTAGATGACCCAAGCGGGAAAGATGATGACACATTTAAGGAAACCATTAAGACAATTCATGAAAAAATAGTTGACTTAAAACAAAGAATTAAAGATGGACTAGGTGAATAGCTATTACATTTTTAAATCTAGACTAACATTGCAGGTAAGCCTTATACTGTAATTAAACTAATGTAGGAGGTTTACACTGTGAAATGCTTAAATACTCGACCTTGTCCATGTCCAAATACATCATGTGAAAATCATGCTGTTTGCTGTGCCTGTGTTGCTAAACATATTGAAGCTGGAAACTTACCGTTTTGTTTGCGCGAAATTGCAAATAAAAAATAATATTTTTTTCGTTTGTTGTGCTAATTTAAGTGACTCGGTTACCCAAAGACAAGTGACTCTAAATCAACTGAATCAACCTCTTTTGTCACATCCACGGTGTTTCCAGTTCTTAAATAAAATAGCACGCAAGAGATTTGAGAATTTTCTACTGCATATATTTTAGATACGGCCTTTTTATATGCAGCTAGTTGTGCAAAATGATCGGCTGGTTTTTCAATCGAGTCAGTTTTATAATCAAGAATAACCAGAGTTTCATCTTTTTTCTTATACAATAAGTCTATTTGACCATTAATAAAGACGTTATCATATATATTGTTTTTTAAGATAAGCTTAAAATTAAACTCAGTTTTAAACCATTCAGAACGAAGTGCTTCAAGCCCAGTAGGGGAGGTAGAAAAATTATTTACCATACTTATTGCAAGGTTACAGACAACCTCAAGCTCTTCATCACTTAAAGCATTTGCAATTATAGAAGGTATACGAGCAGCTCTTTTAGTAAATAAGCTTTCAGCATAAATATGACAAAGTGTACCAAAATGAGAATAATCGAAAATTTTATTATCTTTTGAGGCAATAATTACATCTAAACTTGGTATTGCATTTTCTCCATTATCGTAATTATCTGACTCTTTTATGTCAAAAAAATCTGCATGTGAAATTTGCGATGGGCTTCTATTTGAACTCTCAATTTTATCTGTTTGTACTACAAAAGCCTTTTCAAATACTTTTGCAACCTTATCTTTCACATGTGTAACTGAAAGATTTTTTATTAAGTTATTCTTTTTGAATAAGTCTGCTCGGTTTTTTTTATTTATAACTTCGAGACTAAATGGTGCGTTTGATTCAGTATACATTGCAATTACGGGTAAAATTAATGCAAAAAGTGTACCGTTTTGAATGCAATAATTATATTTTACTTGAGTATCATTTTTTTTAGATTTCATGCTGTTTTGTTTTTCATCAAAGATCGCTTGTAATATAACAAATAAATCTTTTTCACTTGTATCTTTGCTAGTATGTACGTATGGAAGATCACTTTTATACAATAACTCAGCTGTACCCTTATTTACTGAAAATGATGCGGTAATATATAATTCTTTTTCAGCCCGAGTCATAGCTACATAAAGAATTCTTCTTAACTCAGCTTCAATCATCTGGTCTTCAATATTTGAAGACGCATCAAAAAAATAGTTTTTTTTGCCATCAATTATTTCATTTACAAGAGGAAAATTTAATGAAGGGCCAAAAATTTTATCAATATACACCTTATCCAAATTCTTTGAATTTCTACCTTTCGAAGATGTATTTGCAACAAACACAACAGGAAATTCTAAGCCCTTACTTTTATGGATACTCATTAATTGTACAGCAGGCAGTCTTTCTAACGGAATGTTTATATCATCAAGTCTTTCGTCATTTTTATATAAATCATATAAATAGTCAACAAAATATAAAATAGTATTACCATCTAAATCAACTTTATTTGCAATATCAAATAAATAGTCAAACAGTTCGTGAAACAT
The DNA here is from genome assembly GCA_964369855.1 of uncultured Treponemataceae bacterium. Classification (GTDB taxonomy): domain Bacteria; phylum Spirochaetota; class Spirochaetia; order Treponematales; family Treponemataceae; genus CAYJFX01. The sequence continues at coordinate 2,448 of CAYJGO010000025.1, forward strand.
AAATACATCATTGTTCCACATCGTTTCATAACGATATCCATCGTTATACCATATCTCGCATAAAATTTGAGTACACGAAGCAGTATGAACCTTTTCACGTAATAACTTATATCTATTTAGTGACCTTTTATAGTTTTCTTTCGCATCTCCTTGTAAGTTAATAGCATTTTCTTCACAAAACACAATATCTTTATTTGAGCTGTTTTCAGCCAATAGCAAGCAGCTCAAAGCATCTTGTTGTGATAAACGAATAAACGGAGAGCGTAGAATTGTAGCATATGACATGCAATCCGCTGGGTACACAAGTAAGCGTAATAGTGCGAGCATGTCATTTACCGGTGCATCACCAAAAAAGTTAGTAATATTCTCTGTAACATAAGGTACCCCAACTCTTCTTAGGTGTTTTTCATAGAGCGATTGAGTAGAGTACGACCTAAATAATATCGCAATATCATTTGGCTTATAAGACTCTTTACATAACTCAGCAATTTTCTCAGCAGTAAAAATTGCTAGGCTTTCAGCTTCAACAATATCTTCACTCACAATCTCATCAATTTCATCTGTGCTTTCTTCTAAATCATCTTTTGTACTATCCAAAAGACATATGTGTATTCTTTTCTTATCAATATCATCAGTTTCATTTGGCTTTATTGAAAATATTTTTGTATATTCTGCTTCAAATTGTGGAAAATCTTTACTTTCATTTAACTGATAATCTTGTAAAAATATAGAGCTTGTACCCACAACTTTACGATAATCATAATTTTTATCATACGTGCTTCTTACTGAAGTATATTCAAAGGAACCAAACATTGAGTTAAATGAAGCTATAAGCTGGGGATGTGACCTGTAATTTGTGGATAAAGAAAGAGTCTTTGGAAAATCTTTCTTTAAAGACCGAAAGACACCAACATCAGCACCTCTAAACCTATAAATTGACTGCTTTTCATCACCAACAAAAAACAATTTATTTGGTAAGAGTTCACTTGCTTGAGGAATACTTTTATTATCACGATCTAAAGGTTCTGCTAGCAAAAATAATAGAAATTTTTGCATTTCATTATTATCTTGAAACTCATCAATCATAATGGCATTTGTTTTTAACTTTTCATTTTTTCGTATATCTGGATTTTCTATGAGTATTTTTAATGCAAGAGCTGATACATCACTGTAAGTTACATTACCTGTGCTACGTTTCCATTCAGTTACAGTACTTTGATAATCATTCAATAATGGCAATAAACACTGTGATTGGGGAAAATAGAGTAAGTAATGAGTAAGAGAAGTAACTGTAGAATATTCATTACGTAAGGTATCTATGGCATCTTTTGTGCCTTCAATTTTCTCAGATCTTGGTTTTGAAATTTTTGAGAGCTTATATACAGCACTAACAAATGAAATCAACCCTGATTTAATTGAAGCTATATAAAATACTTGCTCTTCATATTTGTTGATATTTTTTAACGCATTGAAATGGACAAGCAAATCACTGCTCGTAATTAAGTGTCGTTCTAGCTCTATAAACAATTCATTTGCCTTGCTATTATAACTAGATAAAATTTCTTTTGTCGATAAGATTGAATCAATGCAAACATTCCACGTATGAATAATAGTTTCTACTTGTAATTCAATAAAAGACATATAATCACTTTCAAGGGCAATATTAGAATGCTTCATAATTGGATTTACGAATAACGCTTCACCTACATCTTCTAGGTTACCCATGTCTATAAGATCTTGAAGTGGGCTTAATTTTCTATATTTAAGCATGTAAGAAAGTGCAAGCTTTTTGCAAAAGTCAAAAACAGCATCATTATCAATAGTAAAATTTGGTTTTATGCCATACAGCCTTGATGAACTTCGTACCACATTAGAGCAAAAAGAGTCAATAGTTTGTATTCTACAATTATGGAAATTTTCAATTGCCTCGTTTGCACGTGCTTTTTGATGCTCAGATGAGCTTTCTGAATTAGATATTTTGCAAAGTGTCGTATAAATTCTGTCATACATTTCTGCTGTAGCTTTTTTTGTAAATGTTAGTGTCAAAATTGATTCTACAGGGTAATTATGCTCAATTACCAAATGAGCGTATCTATACGCTAAAACTCGAGTCTTTCCAGAACCAGCGCCTGCAGCTACAACACAGTTTTGCATTTCAGTAACTGCAGCTAATTGCTCATCATTAAGTTCATTTTTTATAAGTTCATGTATGTTCATTGGTTACCCCCTGAAATAGTGTAGGTGGTACGACAAAATGTTTTAAATTGGCATGAAAGACACGTATCGAATTTTACAGATGTATTATTAGGAAATGTACCCCAGCTTCCATGAGAAGTAAAAAGTGACAACCTTTCGTCACACAAGGCATTAACAATTCCTTTTACTGCCTCAAGTGTAGCCTCTACTGTTGGCTCAAATGAATACCCTTTTTCATTTGGGCCAAATCGAAATAGACGATCTTTAATTTTAAATGGAATTACAGATTTACCTTCTGGTTTTAATATACCAAAAAGTGGCATTATCGTTTTTCGATGTATACTTGTATACGCGCATCCTTGTACAAACTCTCGTTCTTTTAAATAGAGCTGCTCATACATATAAACATATAGTGGTAACTGAAAATCTTTTATATCATTGTCCTTTTGTTTTATACAAATATTTCTAGCCGGTGAATTTCCAGTTTTGAAATCTATTATGAATATTCCTTGTTCAATAAAGTCATTACCAGGAAAATCTAATATACAATCTATTTTACCCACTAGGTCATATTCATCCTTTTCTACCTGTATTTCCAATTCAACATCTCTAATATAACTTCCATTAAAATAAAGAGAAAACATTGTAAAAAAATCAATAATCTTTTGAAGGTATATATCTTTTTGAGAAATAAATATTTCTATAGTTAAATTGCTTAACCCTGTAATTCCACATGAATGAGGAAAATCGTCAATTACCATATTTAAAGTATCTGCAATATGTCCTTGAATTTGAACTGATAGTAAATTATCACTAGTAACTGATAAAGGATTTTTTGCTTTTTTAAATGTTGTTAATACTCTTTTAATTACTTCATGGTAGAATGTGCCTAAAAATACATCATCTAATAGAGTACTTTCAATAATATAGTCTTCTAGTTTTAAAACCTTTGTAAAAATCCACTTAATCGGACATTCATAAAAACTTTTTAAAGTTGTTGCAGATACTTGTAACCGAGTACCTTTATAGAATTTATTTTTAATAATACTTTTTAATACCTCAATAAACTGTTCTAGTTCATTTTCATCATGAGGTATAAACGTTTTAGCCCAATTTGTAAATCCTTCTTTTTGCAATGAGTGAATTGAATCAAGCTGTATATCACCATTCAAAAACACTCCTCTTTCTTTTAAATAATTGTCAATATAACTACTATGTGTAATATTAGTTTCAGATTCCATAGAAGTAATAACCTCTTTAGGCTGTAAGCCGTTAAACGGAATTTGAAAACCATTTAAGCTACTTTGACTAAAAGAGAAGCGAATTGGCTCATTACTAGCTTGTGTGTATAGTTCAATAAAATTATTCGATACATTTTCATCTTTAATTCCAAGTGCACTTCGTTTGTCGTCTCTTAAAAAATGTAATCTTTGATTTGAAATTGTTAGAGATGCTTGAGATGAATCTATAATAATATGTTGTCTAAACGGAGCACACGTCGCTAATTTGTATGGAAAAATATTTACACCACACTTTGCTGATTGTAGAACATATTCTTTTTCGCTCAATTGTTCAATAAAAAAACTATACGGGTCTTCGCAATGTGTAGCATCTGGAAAATCTTTTTCTAGTTCAATCAGTGCAGATAACTCTGTAATGCACCTACTCATTATCTTATCTTGTTCATCTGATAAGATACTCATATCAAAAAACGTATTTCTAAAAGCAATATAATGTTGCATAATATATGAAAAACTTGTAGCAGTAACCAAAGAAGTAATTGATTTTTTTAATTGTTTATAAAATTCACTTGCACGCTCTTCAGACGTTACTTTCTGAAAAGCATCTAGCCAAACATCTAAACCATCATATGAGCAAAGACAGTTGTATTTCATCCCGAATTCAATTAAATGCTCTTGGACTATTAAATTTTTCCAAGGAAACACTGGATCCAATATTAAGTTTTTAATACTATTAAATGAAAAATTTTCTGTATAACAATTCTTTATAAGTACAAAAAGTTTGCCTATTGGATAATCACCTAAAGTCTTCCCACTTCTAATTGAAAAAGGTATATTATAAAGAGAAAAGTCTTTTTCAATATATTTTTCAAAAGAACTAATATCAGCTACACTAATAGCTACATCGTTCCAGCTAAGTCCTTTTCCACCTTTTTCAATGGGTTTACACAATTCACGAATAAATAGGGCCGTTTCACGTAGCTCGCTTCGTGTATTAGTATATTGTAACACAGTTTTTTCACTAAGAGTTTTTTCTAAATGTATAAGCCTAATAGTTTTTGTTTGCTCTAAAATCTCTTTGTATTCAGAAAAATCTGCGAGTATTTCAGGGTAAATCACAAAATATGTATTACCATCATCAAAGAAAGGTGGCCTTTCCCATGCTGGATCAAATAAATTATTGCTATCTAAAAATTGCTGATACTCTCTTTTTAGTATTCTCAAATCATTATCTTCTTCATCTAATACGAGAGTTAATTTTGCTGATAAAATTTTCTCTTCCCAACCAGCTAACTGAGGTAAAATTCCAGCAATCCAATCTGAAAATGATGCTGAGGTATGTAGATATTCTGGGTTTATAATACTTGAAAATATGATATTTTTTTTATTTTTTTCAATCATATTCATCGCGAAAAACTTTCGTAATGTAGCAGGTATTGATGTTTTATTTTGTTGACTTGAACGTATACAATCAGCTTTAAAGGTGTCCCATGCAATAAATCTATCAAGCGAAACAGCATCTACAATTTCTTCTTTTAATAGCAACTCAGCCCAAGCAGTAGCCGCAACATTAGTAGGAAACACAAAAATACTTTGTTGATTATGTATATCGGTTTTTATTGCCTTCAAAGCTTCATTCATAGCTTAGTGTATCACAATACAAAACATCTGTCAAAGAATATTTCTAGTTGCAACAATGGCAATTTTATTACTATGCATAGTAATAAAATTAGATTATTATATAATTATCGATATAATGTTTTTTGTACACTTGACGATTTTTAATTATCGTGTTAATATTTAAAAAATCACAAAACATGGGGATTGATTAAATTATATCATGTGTTACATTAGCGTTGCTGATGTAACACATAATAATGCCTCAAATAAGTGCTATACACAGTGAAAAAAGGAGAAAAAGTATGAATCAAATGACAGTATGTACAAAAAAAGAAGTAACAACAGAGGAAGCTTTACAAAGCTTTATTACTGAAGTGTTTGAAGCAATTGTGCAAACTTTTCGTTTTACAGAAGATGAAAAGGCAGATTTTTTAGGTAACCAGGTTGCACAGCTTGTAGCGGCAATTCCTTTTGTTGCCGAATGTGAAGATGCAAAGCGAACAGCACTGGCTCACTTAGCTATTTACTTTACTGAACTTCGAGGTGGAAGTGTGATTGGTGCTCACAGTAAATCAGATAATTTTACGATTTATGAACGATTACGTTTACTTTCATCATTTAAAGGCGGTAACCAAAAGGTGATACATCACGGCATGACAATTCTATCACTAATTATGCTAGAAGGTTATAAAAAAAGTAGCAAGCAAGATGCTGATAATAGTGAATATAATCCATTAAACGATGGATCATGGGATTACGTAGCACTTAAAACAAGTCTAAAAAATGATATTACTCAAAATCCATGCAAAGATTTAGATAACATTATACTTAATAATGGTGACATATTACGGAGTAAGTGGTGATTAAAACAAGTCTATGGCGAATTGCGGCAATTGTGTCGTTATTGGTTTGGTTAATTGTGTTCTTTGCATTCAATACGTTTACAGATTCTGCATCGCCTTCGACTTTGTCAGTAATTGATAATAGTTTTCTATACCTAATTTCTGTTTTAGTTTCTTTTTTTCTGATCTTTTTTCCTACAAAATTCGTCTTATACACAGTGATGTGTTGTTTATGGGGTCTTGTTCATATTTCCGATGGTGGAAGTACAAATGGTTACATTATGTATGCACTTGGTTGTGCATTCACATACAAAGAAGGTTTATTGTTTAAGAAAAAATTTCTTACAATAGTCTTACTCTTTTTACCATGTTTAGCAATAGCCTATCAATATAAATTAGGTATTGAATTTATTGTTGACTCAATTATTGACCTTATTTTCATATTTGTTGTAAGTTTTTTACTGCTCTTACTTTTCAAAGAGAATTTATTTATCAAAGTAAAAAGTAGTGATATAATTGTTGCAAAGCCTGTAGATCTTTCCGTATTAAATAGTGAAGAACTTGCTCTCTTACTTGAAGTCTTAAAAAATAAAACGTATCATGCAATTGGTATAGAGCAAAATAAAAGTGAAAGTAGTATAAAGCAAGCAATGGTTAATGTATACCATAAATTAGGCATTACCTGTAAAAAGGATTTACTAGAACTGCATCGGGATAAATTATTGATTATTCCATAACCATAAATAACCAGTTATAACTGGTTATTTATGGTTATTTTTTTTAAAAAATAATAGACACACAAAATGTTCTAATGTAAAATATATGATAAGGATACCCTCCCATTTAAAAAAATACTTTTATCGTACTTTAAGACTAAATATATCTAAAAATAATTTCATTTTAGGAGGGCTCCATGTGGAAGAGGAATAAATTTAGATTAAATGTAAGTACGCCAATAGAATTATTAAACAGAATTTTAGAAAAGCCCCCTGAAGTACACATAAATAAAAAAAAGATAACGCAACACAGAAAAAAATGTGCTGAGTTTTTAACAATTCTCAATGCCTTTGAAGTAAACCATCATCTGCCCCCAAAATCAGGTTCACATATAATTATAAAAGGATGCAATAGCAATTCATCTTTTCCTTACAATATCCACACAGAAATAGTACATTCAAGTGATGCAGTTTGTCGACTATCACTAAAAAAAATTAACAAAATCATTTCATTAGCAGATGAAGCAAAGGTAGAATTAAAATTTGCAATATGCTTCAATGAATTTTGGGGAGTTTTTACTCCAGAAATTATTGAAGCAAAAAATGGTATACTAACATTAGAGGACTTTATAGGAGAAAACTCAATTTCATCCCTCGATGAAGATTTTAATACGTGTTCATTTATGTTTGAAAATAATATTACAATTAAAAGAACGTATGCAGTTGATCATCCCAGCATTTTACATATTCAAGATAAAAACTTTGGTGAGTTAATATGCTTTGAATTTTATTATAATAACAAACTTATTTTTAAGATATGTAATTCTGATAGTCCCTTTTACTCATTTCTTCATATTTTACGTCCAATGTATGAAATGTTTGGACACGAACAGCAAAAAATTATTCAAAATAACAACATGACAACCATTATAGATTCAAGCTCGAATAGTGATTTCTTTCTCATTCCAGAGTATAAATTATTATTGTCAAAAAATCATTCATCATATAATCCGACCAGACTTATCAGGCAAGCATTACTTACATTAGAAGATTTAGGCGTCAATATTATAGTACTAAAACAAATAAATGGATATAAGTTACACAATTATAAGATAAAATATTGGTATCAAATTGACAATTAAATACTTATAGATAAGTAAGGAGGAGTAACGTATATGTGATGAGAATAGGTATTGCACATAAAATCATACACGGTATGGTTGCAATTTTTCTTTCATAAACAATAGTATGAGAGCTCGTATCTTTTGTGTATACTTCTAATAAAATAGAATCAATTGATTTAAATGGCTTTTTCACATCAAAACTGGTTTTATGATCTGTTAAATGTTCAAAAAAATAAAACATAGAATTAATAAAAAATCCAATTTTTCCTGGTAATGCGAGCTCTCTAGTAATTGCATACTGTGAAATAAAAACCATTGATAAAAGAATGCCAGCTTTTTGAATTCCAAAAAGTAAGGCTCCTTGAGTAAGGGGAAATTCACCTACGTATACATAAACCTTGCCAGATGGTGTTAGGAGGTTAAAAAATACAATTGAGATAAAAATAAAAAAAGAAGGTACTATTTTAACCCTACCATTTTTCATTGTAAGTAATATTAAAAACAAAAAAACATCAAACCAAAGAAACAGTGTGTTTTGTTGAAGTAGCACGGCTGGAAAACAAACGATTGAAGATATAAATAATAGATTTGGTGGCATACTTTTATACAGAGATTTCATTGGTTACCTCACAAGTAGATGATTCATTAACGATTAGTTCAAACCACTTTGAAGTTTTGATAAATCGTAGTGTAAAAAAACCTAAAGCAAGGCCTGTAATTATTGCACTTATAAGTAATACTGGTGCTATATACCGAGCTGCTTCTCCAAATAATATTAAATCTGACATAATGATTTGGCTTATCGCATTTGATAATGAACCTATTAAACTAATTCCAACTGGACTAATATATGTATTAAACAGTTTGTAAAATAAGAACATTACAAGTGCAGATGAAAATGAACCAGCTAGAGAAAAAAGAAAAATATATGAAAGGAATGTTCCTGTTATAAATGCTTGCCCAACAACTTTTAATAAAACAAGAAAAAATAATTGCTTTGGCCTTAACACATACAATGAAATAATGATTGGCATATTAGCCAATCCTAGACGCATAAAGGGGAGTGGTTTCGGAATTATATATTCAATTGCAGATAAAAATAAACACAGAGAAGCTATGAAAGCTATGCGTCTTTGTGTATTATCAAAAAAATGTTCTTTCACTGTCATATTGAACTATATATACTCAAATTTGTCAAGTATGTATATTGAATTAATAAATTATTGCGTTTTTTTAATTATTTCATTTTCCGTTAGTATATAATCCATTTTAATATCATGTTCTTCTATTGGAACCCTATCGATAACTTGAAACGAAAAGCAAATACCAATGGTGGTAATAGTGATTCTAGTTCTAGTATTTTTCTGTAGCATTTTTATTTTTTTTAAAAATTTATCGTAATAGCCTTTACCTCTGCCCAATCGGCATAAGCCTCTAGAAAAGGCCAATCCTGGCACTAGTATTAGAATGCTATAAGTGTCACTTTTTTGAACAAGATCTTCAAAACAAATTGCATGAGTACCTATTGGCTCTAAAATACCATAGGAATTTTTCATAAAATTTCGCGTATTTATTACATCTGTGCAAGGGTAAAAAATAAGGTCATCTTGTGTTACTTTTGGTAGTGCAACTATTTTCTCTGATGAAATTGCCTCTGATACTATTCCCAAACAAGATGCTTCATCAAACATTGGATAATAAGCAAGAAGTAATTGTGAATCAGTATATTCTTTCAAAGTCTTTACCAATGCAGTTGTCTTGTTTATAAAACTAGTACTATAGTCTGTGTTTTTGCTTTCAGCTATTTTTTGTGTAATTATTGATTTTTGTTCAAGACGAAGTAATTTTTTTTCACTACTAGTTATCATATAAGATTGTCATGGTTAAGGTTGTACCTTTTTGTGCAACACTTTCAATAGATAGTAAATCAGTATTCTTTTTTATATTAGATAAGCCCATACCTGCACCATATCCTAACTCAACATACACATTGTTTGCAGTAGAAAATCCTTCAATCATTGCTTTATCTATATCCGATATACCAGGACCATTGTCAGAAACTATAATTATAATTTTATCATTATCAATATCGACATCAATTGTCCCGCCATCTGCATGCACAACCATGTTAAGCTCTGCTTCATACATTGCAATTGCAACACGTTTTATTACAGCTGGGGGTAAGTGAAGATTTTTTAATTGCTTTTTTATCTGAGTCGATGCGTTTCCAGCAATTGAAAAATCATCTCCCCTAATATCAAAATGGTATTTCATCTTGACTTATTAAATATCCCGTACTCCACCGGTTGTAATGCCAGCTTGGTAAAGTTTTCCACAAGCAATATACATTGGGTCTTTTGAAGATAGTAGGACTATATCTTGCTCTTTAGCCATCTCAATCATTTCTTCAGAAGGTGCTTTTCCACGTACGAAGCAAATAGCACCAATATCCATGAGACTAGCTGTTCGTATTACTTGTACGTTAATTAACCCCGTAAAAAGAAGAACTTGTTCTTTTACAAAAGCCATAACATCACTCATTAAATCTGAGCCACATGCTGAAAAAATTTCTCTTTCGCTGTTTTCTTCACCGCAGAGTATTACTGCATCCAGGATTTTTGCTGCTTCTTTTATTGTCATTTTAAAATTATATCATAAAAAAGTAAAAGTTTCAAGTAAGAATCTATATGCTATTTTGAAGCATTTTTTTATAATTTTCCTATTCATTAGTTTTTATAGAAAAAAGTTCTATAAATCTTTTAACAGCCGCTTTGTAGATTGGTTAAAATCAAATTTTGTTTTTTCAGCATCAATTGTAAAATATTCACCATTTTCATATAAAACTTTTCCATCAACCATAGTCATGCATACATCACTTGCTTGAGCTGAATATACCAGTGTCGCAAACAAATCTAGACTCGGTTGCAAATGCGGTTTATCTAAATCAATTGCTGCAATATCTGCTTTTTTCCCAGCTGCAATAATGCCAGTATCAGTTCTACCTTGAACTTTTGCACCATTAATTGTTGCCATGCTAAGCACTTGAGAAGGTGTAACTATGCTTGGATTTTGATTATATCCCTTGTGAAGAATTGCAGCTAAGTGCATTTCTTCAATCATATTCAAGTTGTTATTACTTGCAGCACCATCAGTTCCTAGTGCAACATTTATTCCCAAATCTAAAAATGATGAAACTGGAGCAATGCCGCTTGCAAGCTTTAAATTGCTTGTTGGATTATGAACAATACTTGCATTATTATTCTTAAAAATTTTCATATCATCCTGCGTTAAGTGAACACAATGGATTCCAAAAACGGGACTTTCAAAAAGTCCTAAATCATAAAACCACTGAGTTGGAGTTTTACCATATTTTTCAACACAAGATTCATGCTCCTTTCTTGACTCTGAAATATGTACGTGCATGCGTGTTCCCAAATCTTTACAAAGCTGTGTAAACTCTTTTACACATTTTTCTTTGTTTGTATATTCAGCATGTATAGCAAAGTCTACCTTGATTCTTCCATTTGCGGTGTTATTATATGTATTAAATAAATTGAGGTTATCTGTTACTCGACAGTTACAAAGAGCACTTTCATTTTCATCAAACCCCAAAATACCTCTTCCTATATTCAATTTTACGCCAATATTTTTTATGTCTTCGATTAATATATCTGGAAAAACGTACATGTCTGAACAAGATGTAATGCCGCTACTTAACATTTCCATCCATGCAAGACGTGAACCTAGCATGGTATCTTCGTCGGTGAATTGGTCTTCAATAGGCATTACTATATCTAACCACTTCAATAGGGGTAAATCACTACCAACTCCTCTTACAAGTGTCATGGGATTGTGCGTGTGGGCATTAATTAATCCTGGAATTAATAGCTTTCCCGACATGTCTTTTTCAATTTCATATTCTTCGCACGGTTTTTCACTTCCAACATAAACTATGAACTCATCTACAATTCCTACATATCCGTCTCTTAGAATAGTTTCATCCTCAGAGTTACAAATAATATGTGCATTTTTTAATAAAATTTTCATACATTAGCCTTTAAATACTTGATATAATATCTTTAATAAGTAATTTCATTTTCGGTTGAACATTTAATGCAGTGTCATCTACTTCATCAACTGTGATTTCCTGGTTTAAAATACCTGCCGCCATATTGGTTATTAGTGAGATAGCTAATAGTGGCATATTACAATGACAAGCTGTTAAGGCTTCTGTTACCGTAGACATGCCAACAGCATCAGCTCCTAATATCCTCATTGCATTAATTTCAGCCGGAGTCTCGAACTGAGGGCCTGTTGCATAATAATAAATACCTTCATGTACGGTAAGTGTCGACTTTTTTGAACATTTTAAGGCAATTTCTCGAAGTTTTTTTGTATACATATTAGTGACATCAAAAAATCTCTCTCCAAACTCACTAATATTTTCACCTCGCAAGGGGCTTGCTCCCATGAGCTTGATATGATCTTTTATAATCATAATGTCACCTTGCTTGTATGAAGTATTAATCGCCCCAGCTGCATTTGTTAAAATCGTTGTCTCAACACCTAATAGCTTAAAAAGTCTTATAGGAACAGTTAACTGTTCAAAATTATATCCTTCATAATAGTGAAAACGACCCGACATACACACTATTTTTTTCCCAGCCAATGTGCCAAGAATAAGTTTTCCCGCATGAGAATCAACAGTAGAAATGAGAAAATTTGGGATATCCTTATAGTCAATGACTACCTTATCTTCAATTTCTTCTGATAGTCCACCGAGGCAAGAGCCAAGAATAATCGCAATTTCAGGTTTAAATTCAATCTTCTCTAAAACATATTCAGAAGCATTTTTAAAATATTCATAATTATTTATCACACTAAACCTCAATCTTAATTATATACAGTTATTATAAAAATTGGTAGCACATAATTAAAACATATTGAAAAAAAAGTAATTTTTTTATAGAATGCTTAAAACTGAGGTATTCATGAAACACAATATTAAATATGCTCTTTCTTTCAAAGAGCAACTTAGCACACGTGCTATTATAATCGGAATTATTGGCTCAATAATTGTAACTTGCTCATCACTTTTTGTAGCCCTAAAAGCATCTTCATTACCATTTCCGATAATGTTTGTAGCCCTTATATCAATGTTTGTTTTAAAAGCCTTAGGTAAAACAAATATTAATGAAATAAATGTGACGCATACAGCTATGTCAGCTGGTTCAATGGTTGCAGGAGGTGTGGCTTTTACAATACCTGCAATATATATGCTGTTTCCAACTGAAAATATTAGCTTTACACGACTCGTAATTATTATCATTTCAGGAACTCTGTTGGGGTTAGTTTTTACCAGTCTCATGAGAAAACAGTTTATCGAAAAAACTGAGCTGCCATATGCAATGGGGCAAGCAGCAGCGGAAACGCTAATTGTAGGAGATGAAGGAGGAAAAAAAGCATATACACTTTTTGCATCTTTTGGATTTGCTGCAATTTTTACTGTTTTTAGAGATTGGTTCATGAAAATTCCTGCACTCATTTGGTTTAAGGGTATGATGAGTTATGGCTCATTAGGTGGCATTTGGCTTTCACCTATGCTTATTTCTGTAGGGTACTTAGTTGGTCCTGTTTTTATAGGTGTATGGTTTTTAGGTGCTATTATTGGTGATGGTATAATAGTCATCCTAGGACAAGTTTTTTCATTGTACGATGCACAGGTAGCTAGCAGCATAAAAAATGCTCTAGGCCTTGGCCTAATGGTAGGTACAGGAGTAGGTATTTTTGCAAAAAATATAGCTCCTAACCTAAAAGCAATGTTTTCATCAATGGCATACGCAAAATCAAAGATAGCAAGCACAGATTCTACTGTGCCATTAACATGGGTTCCAGTTTGTATGGCAGTACTGGCGGTTCTTTTTGTAACTGTTTTAGATATACCGCTTCTCGCATCATTGATTACAATTCTTGGTGTTTGGCTTGTAACAGCAATGTCATGCCAGACGGTAGGTATGTCTGCAATTAACCCAATGGAAGTTTTTGGAATTGTAGTATTGTTGATTGCAAGACTTATTTCACCGTCGACTACTGAAATTTCTGGAATTTTCATTGCTGCTATAGTTGCAACAGCATGCGGTTTAGTTGGAGATGTTATGAATGATTTTAAAGCAGGGCATATCCTAAAAACAAATCCAAAAGCACAATGGATAGCTGAGCTAATTGGAGGCTTAGTAGGTGCCATTGTATCAGCTGTTGTTATCCTTGCAATTGTAACAGCATATGGTGCGCAGGCGTTTGGTAATCCTGAACTTTTCCCAGCAGCACAAGCATCGGCCGTAGCGGCGATGACCGGTGGAATTCAAAATAGTGAAGTGTTTTTTATTGGACTCATAATTGCTGCTATTTTATATATACTAGGCTTTTATCCAGTGATGACACTGGGACTCGGAGTATACCTTCCATTTTATTTATCTCTTACAGCCTTTATTGGAGCAATAATTAGATTCACCTTTGATTCAGTGTATCCAAAATTTGAACAAAGTGGAAAGGGTACAATTATTGCAGCCGGACTTTTGGGAGGAGAGGCCGTTGTTGGAGTTGTAATAGCAATAATTCTGGCAATTCAATTTATAGTATAATACTATCTATTTGTATCTGCAGAGAATACCCAATAAAATTCACCATTTTGGAGGAATTGCTCAAATACTTTGAGAAAGTCTCCTGAGCTGCCTTTCTCAACTATTTCAAATCTGTCAAGATACAAACTAGGATTATTTGTTGCTGTTATCCCTTGAAGAATAAGGTATGATCGATCACTAATTCTTACCATCTCACGTGAAAGAACCCTGGTGTAGCGACTTTTTATCTTCGTTATAAGTTCTTGTGATTGTTCACTTTTTTGCTCTTCACGTATATCTGTTAAAACATCATTAAACGTTCTTTCAACAAGAGTTTTTAACTCACTTCGTGACTTTACTTTTCCAAACCGTAAACTAGACACAGGGTATTTTCCTGTCCCAGGAATAATGGTAACTGTTTGTGCAGGTGGATTTCTCATTTGTGAAAAATTAATCGCAAGCCTATCTGTTACTTCATATAAGAGTGCAATAAAAAGTGATTGATTTTCCTCCTCGTAAACAGGAAACTTAAAGTAAAGTTGTGCAGGATCAGAGAAATCTGTAGTTGGGATTAATTTTGCAGGTCTCTCGCCTGCAAGGTCTGCTGGAACATCAGTTAAAAAGGTATGTCGCAGCCGAACTATTTGTTCAAGTGGAGAAAAAATTGGTTCTTGCTCATCAATGAGCGTACTTCTCTGTGCTAATTCAACAGGATAAAAAGTCTCTTTCCCAAAATATTTTTCAAAAATATCTCCAATGTTTGCAGGAATACTTCCCGACACAACAAAGGAAATTCTATTTGGGTCATATATTAGCTGTGTTGCTAAACGAATCCTATTATAATCTGTATTAGTAAAGTACTCGGTGTTTGCATCATATAAACCATCTACCTCACTGCCAGCAAATATTGTTTCCATCGCTGCAGCATATAGCTGATATTCAAGTGATCCACTTTCAATTCTCCAATTATACGTAGTCGATAAATATAGTTCATCCGCAGATGCTATCGAAATATCTATGTTTTTAATTACACTACTTACAGCAGATAAAACATACTCTAAATCATCAACTAAAAACACAAGCCCAATGGTTGAACTATACACACCACTCGTACTTTCTATTTCTGGTAAGGATTTTATACCTCCAGAAGAATACAAT
This sequence comes from uncultured Treponemataceae bacterium, assembly GCA_964369855.1. Taxonomy (GTDB): domain Bacteria; phylum Spirochaetota; class Spirochaetia; order Treponematales; family Treponemataceae; genus CAYJFX01. Next base: position 17,965 of record CAYJGO010000025.1, read on the forward strand.
GTAATGAAGGCGGATTCTAATTCTTTTTTTAGAAAACCTATTGAAAGGTCTTCTAACCCTCTATTTGTATATCCATGCAAAACTTCACCACCATCAATATTTAGTAAAAGTGACACCCATGGCGTTTCTGGAATTGCTTGTGTAGTAATAGGTATTTTTACAGATGTAGAGAAAGTGGAAATCAGAGATTTTGTATACTGAGAGTATTCTTCTATAGCTTGGCTTGGTAGAATAGGGGAAGGTACATGATTATTTTGCTCACCCTCAAGCAAGGATGAATACCATGCACCATTATCGCGAGTAATTTCTGAATAATTAAATCTTTCAAATCGTTCTTTATTTTTATTAAATAAATCACTATGCAATAAAACAAAAATTCTTGGCTGATCAAAAGCTTTCTTTGTATCCTCTAAAGAAACATCATACACAGCTTGTGTCCAATTAAAAAAATAATCAACACCACCATATGCCCAGTTTGCTGCAACTGCATCCATAAAAGACTCAGAACCTGTAGCTGCATTATTCTGTAATAACACAGCTCTATTTTTTGCAATGGCTAGTTCATTTTGCGTAAATGAAGAAGCACTACTCTTAACAATATTAGTAAAGCCTGGTAACATTAGTGCAATATCAATATCATCTTGTAAACTTTGTGTATCTAATAATGTTTGAATAATTATTCTTGAATCTGATGCATCTGCAATAAATGATGTATTTGTGTTTGTCATGCCTGCTTGCTGTAATTTTGTTTCCATCATTTGAGCCGCTGTCCAAGAAGTAGCTGAGTACTCATTACTAGCACCAAGTCCTGCAGACGTATATTGAATTACAGCCTGTATATAATCTTTAGAAAAGTCATTCGAAACTAATACAAACGTATTGTCTGCTTCATTAGTATAGGCGAGAGCACCTGCTTGAGTGCGTTGAGCACTACTTGAATTTCCAATTAAATACGAACTTTGCCAGGAGGAAAAATACTCTTTAACAAATTTTAATACTGTTTGTGCACTTAACGGACCATTAATAAATAAAGCACTTTGATCTGGTACATACCACTCTTTTGAAATAACTGATAGTTTATATCGTACTTCTTCTATTGTTTGATTTGAAAAGAGAGAAGGGTAAATTCCAGAGTCTTTAGTCCAAGCATTATGAGCAAAGACTCTAGCATCAACACTGGCATTAATAAAGCCAGGCAAGCTTGAGGCCCAAGTAGTTACCTCATTTTTTAATTGATTATACTCATTCCTAATATCATCATCTGAAAACCTATTATTTTTTAAATCGTTTGAAAACAGCTCCATTGACTTTGGAAATTGAGATGACGGTACAATAAAACTATAGCGAGATTGAGAAAAGCCACTTTGAGCCGTGAACTCTCCCGCTCCTATGTCATTATAACTTTCTTGACTCGAAAAATTGTTTTTCCAGAATAAGCGTGAATACAGTTGATAGAAACCAGTATTATCCTGCGTTTGTCTTCCTGAACCAGCTTTAGAAATATACTCAACTCTTGTAGTTGGTATAGTAAAATCTTCTTGCACATAAACTTCTAAACCATTTTCAAGCTTAAAGGCATAAAATCCTTTGGGGATTGTATAATTAACATCGAGTGGTATAACTTCTTGTGCAAGATTTTTTGAAGATTCAATAATATCTTGATCACCTTGTGAAAAAATGTTATGTGTGAAAACAACATTTAAAAGTACTAAATAATAACATAACTTACATTTCATATATTTATTATACATAAGTTTTTAGAATTTTACAATGAGGTATTGACAATTCTTTTTTGAT
>CAYJGO010000026.1:0-19646 GCA_964369855.1 uncultured Treponemataceae bacterium
AACTATTAAAATTGTAATAATACCACAAACATTTCTTGCAGAACTACCTACTCTGCGAGCAGTATATGCATACAAAAAGAGCAATAAAAATGAAAGAACAGCTGTTATATTTCTAGAAACTGGAGTAATAAAATCTTCATTCATTATTGTATTGTATACGTTAGCATGGGTTCCAACATTAGGATATTGCCCTTCAAAAGGTGTTGTCCCTAAGTCGGTAGAATTACTTGCTGTATGCCCAACTAAAACAAAACTTCCCTCATAACTTTCTTTCAATTGAGCAAAAAGGGTTGTGTATTCTGCAAGCTGTGCAGCAAACCCTTCAAACTTTTCAACAACGAATGCTTGTGCAGATTCTATTTCAGTACGATTTTCATCTGTCGTGATACTTTGCAATACAACGATTATTTCATCTAAATAAAAAGAATCGGTTAACTCAGCACATTCCTCAAAGAAAGCGATTCGTCTTGCAAAGTATTCTATATAGCGCGGATCTTCACGCGTATTTTCCGTAGATATATCTTCTAGTAATATTTTTTTCGTATTTTGAAGATCTTCATAAGAGGCAAGTAAGTATTCAGCTGCTGCGTAATATGTTAAAAACCCATCTGCTGTCCCTAACTGAAAACTTCCAATGCTTTTAAGATAATCAATAAGGGCTGATTCCATTTCATCTAAATTATGTAAAAACAATAATGATTCATTTTTAAAACTTTCTCTGAACGAATCTGGTATCCAGTTTATTAACAGCCTTCCATTTACATCTAGTGGAATTGTTACATCTCTTCTTTCTTGTTCTCCAGGGAATAGTGCATCTTTTATAGTTAGAGACCTACTTTTTCTCACTAATGTATCAGCATCAAGCGTATGCAAAATTGGGGCGAATACCAATTGTGCGATATATTGCCCTTCGGTTTCATGCAAAAGCTCAACACGCCGTCGTGTACCATCAGAATCAAGTATAATATTGGTGAAACCCGCTCCATTCGCTGTTCGCATTAAAAGCTCAAGTGCAGGAGTCATTTTCTTTTCTTGATTTGCTTCTTCAAAAAAAATTCTATTTTCTTTTTCTATTAGGCCTGTAGGTTCAGTAACATTATTAAGCAAATTATTCTCTCGTACATACATTTCTAATGTCTCAGGAACCTCAATTCCAACATCACCAGCATTAATGGTCAACCATGAGTTTCCAAAAAGATGTAAAGCTTGTGCAAAATAAGCATCATTATCTCGAAACACTTCTTGATCAATCTCTTGTTTCAAAAGTTCAAACGTTGGTATTATATTATACGTAACTATATCATTTGTAGTGTCTACAACATATTCAACGGGCATTTGTCCTGCGGCAATTGCTGCTGCAAGTTCAGTAAGTATTTCGCTTACTTCTTGTTCTGCTCGCAAAAAGTTTTCAGGCAGGTTTTTTTCCCCCGAAGGATTTATCCCTTTTGATGATGGTGATAAATACTCAATATCAAAACTAACTTGCTCTGCCCCAAGTTCCCTCATTCTAATAATTGCATCTGCCAAAACATCTCTCGGCCACGGGAAAGTACCCTCAATAGCTATCGAAGCATCATCAATTGCTGCAATTACTATATCACTTCGCTCTTCTACATTTGGTTTGATTTGCAATAATAAATCATATGCTTGAAGTTCAACAATATCTAGCCAACCAATCCTCGAAATAAAACCAATAACTAGAAAAACAAGTAACGCAATAAGCATTTCAGGATATTTAGTCCATATCCGCTTTTGTTTTTGTTCTTTTATATGTTTAGTATTCATAATGATGATTATACCACAACTTTTAAAGAAATTCACACCCAAAATATATTTTTTTTACAATTACATTAATTATTTCTTGATTTTTTAAGATACTTGATATACAATGCTTGTATTAATATGGAAAACTTAAAAAAATCGCACTTGCGACAACAAAAACAGGAGATATAATGAAAAAGGTTATTTTACTAATTTTAATCCTCTCACTTCCTACTACTTTTATTTCAGCACAAGCTTCATCACGAGTGAGTCAAACTTTAACAGCTCAAACAGTATCTTTAAACGATGTGTCATATTACGCATCTGTTTATTTAGGTATAAACACAGAGGCTGCAGCTGGGTCAACTGCTCGAGCAGCGCTTGAAGAATATTTTGATTTTTCTAAAATTGAGTCAAATACCGACCCTTTAACCTATGCAGATTTTGCCTATTTTTGCACAGAAGCATGGAACATAAAAGGAGGCCTCATGTTGCGTGTAACAAAAGCTCCTCGATATGCATTTTTAGAACTTCAAAGCCTCGGATATATACCACAAAATGTTCAACCAACTGATTTAATTTCTGGGCGGGATGCTTTAACCATTATCACAAACTGTATAGACTACTCAATTGAAAAAAACACTATTAATTTAGATGATTATTAATTAAGGATACAAAATGAAAAAAATAATTTTTACAATAGCTATTGCACTTACCCTTCTTACCCCTATTTCTAGCCTAACATGGCAGGGAACACTAGATGCAGCAGGAACCTTTGCAGAACAGTCTGGAACACTTGACTTTGAACAAGCAAACAGAGTGACATTAAGTCTTAATGCACCTTTCGGACTAGACTTTCCAATGGAAATTAATGCTGCAGCTTTTTATGAATTTACATATGGCGATACGCTTTCTGATACAAACCCTGGAACAACACAGCACCTATTCGACATTCCTTTGTTGTCTTTTGCAATGCAAATACCGCTAGAAGGAACTTCTTTTTTAGCGTTAGAAGCAGGTCGTTTTGCACACAGCGATATTACAGGGTTAGTTGCTGTTTTACCAACAGACGGTATCAGGCTAGTATACTTTGATGATTTTATAACGATAAATACATCTCTAAGTTTTACAGGCTTACTTAATGCTTACAATGTAAGTCTTAATGCAGCACCTAATACACATATTCTTTCAGATGCATATTCCTTCGCAGCACCCTTTGTACTTGCAAACGCAGCCATAAGTTTCCCTTATCTCTTTCTTGATCAAAGCATTTTTATTGAAGCCTTTACAGCCCTTGATGTTGGAAACAGTACTCCAAACAGCAGATTTTATTCAACACTCGCTTTAAGCGGAGAGCTTATTAATCCTGTTTCATATGTTCTTTCTTCTACCTTAGGCTTAACACAAGGCATAGATGGTACGTGGACACCTGCTAATTTATCCACAGTTGAACTTTCAACCTTCTTGCCTTTTGCATCTTCTCTTCTAACATGGAAAACAACGTTTGCAACAGGGGATGCAAACCCTTTTACCTTGTTTACAGTGGAAACAGCAAACCTTGGTGATACATTAGAATATAGTGGACTTGTAAAGACAGGACTTGTTGCTACAGTTCGGCCTGTTGATTCACTATTAGTGTTCCTTTCAGGAGATACATTTTTTAATATGTCAAACCCAGGTGTCGAAAAAGGTTACTCAGGGGCACAATGGCTTGTTGCTACAAGATGGAATTTACTTTCTGATATTAACGTAATTGGTTCTGTAGGACAATTTATTTCTGCAGAGGCAAATACAAGTCCTTATCTTGAAGGCGAAATTAAACTATTATTTTATTTTTAGATTTTTTCAAAAAAACTTGAAAAATAAATAATAGTAAATTATATTACTATTATATAACTGACTTATAAAAGTCTTATACACAAAAAGTTTTTATTAAAACTTTTACAGGAGTTAATTATGAAAAAAGGATTATTAATTATTGTTGGGTTACTTTCCCTATCTATCCCAGCATTTTCATTAAGTGGAACAGTTGTTTCTGTTTCAGGAAAAGTTGAAATACAAACCACTTCTGGTTGGAGAGCCCTTGCCAGAGGAGAAACCGTTGATGAAGGTCGTGTTATTTCAACTGGATTCAAATCTCAGGCAACAATTAGAGTTGCAGGTTCTAACATTGTTGTTAACCAACTCTCACGCCTCACCCTTGAACAACTAACAGAATCTAATTCCTCTCATGATTCTGAAGTTTTCTTAAATCTTGGATCAATAAGCGCAGATGTTCAAAGTTCTCAAAACAAGAGAGTAAACTTTCAAGTAAACACACCAGTAGCAACCGCTTCTGTTCGGGGAACAGGCTTTGATATGGGTCAAAGAAACATATCAGTTGGCCGCGGCTTAATTAATTATTCAGGGACAAAAGGAAAGGCCGTTGCTGTGCCTGGTGGAAGTACTTCTGGTGTTTCTAGTAAACGAGGTAATAGCATTAACCCAATAACAAGTAACCTAAATAGATCTCTTGGAACACAAAATGATGATTCATTCACTGTCCCATCAGTTGCAACTGCGTCATATATTGCTGCAACACAGTCAACCAATCAGGCTGCAGGAACAGCAACATTAGTTGTAACGGTAGTAATTCCATAAACACAAATATGAACTAAAAAAAAGTGATTTTCTGTTTGAAAATCACTTTTTTTTTAATTAAAATATTTTTTATAAACTATTATCTAAATTTCCTGCTTCAATATCCTTAAAATATTTAACGGTGCCAACCTTTAGCTCATCTGTAGCGTCATCATCACAAACAATTACTGCTTTTGGATGCATTTGCAAGCTACTTATTGTCCACATTTGGCTTATTCCTTTTTCTACTGCATGACTAAGAGCTCTTGCTTTAGTATGTCCAGTTATCAATACAATCACTTCCTTTGAATCCATAACAGTGCCTACGCCTACAGTTAAAGCTGTCGAGGGAACTTGTTGAATATCTCCGCCAAAAAACCGAGAGTTTACAACAATTGTATCATGCGTTAAAGACTTAAGCCGTGTTCTTGAAACTAAAGATGAACCTGGCTCATTAAAGGCAATGTGACCATCTACACCAACGCCACCTAAAAAGAGATGTATACCACCTAAGTCTTTTATTCTTTTTTCATAGGCATCACATTCACCCTGTAAGTCTCTAGCCATACCATTAAGTATATGGACATTTTCTTTTTTTATGTTTATGTGATTAAAGAAATTTTCCCACATAAAAAAATGATAGCTTTGAGGGTGATCTTCGGGCAAACCGACATATTCATCCATATTAAATGTAACAACATGCTCAAAGCTAACCTTACCTGCTTTATACAAATCAATTAATGCATTATATGTCCCTAAAGGAGTACTTCCTGTAGGGAGACCTAGCACAAAAGGATTTTTCGCACTTGGTGAAAAATCACGAATACGACTTGCAATGTGATTTGCTGCCCACAACGAGCAATCATCATAATTTTTTTGAATTATTAGCCTCATATATAACTCCTATAAAATATCTTTTTTTACTTTACCGTCGCAAAATACGAATAAAACATTAAAATGTTTATCAAAAACAACAATATCTGCATCGTACCCCGGAATTATCATTCCCTTGTTTTTATAGTGCATTATTGAAGCAGGACTAAATGTTGCAGTTTTTACAGCATCAGAAACAGCGAAACCCCAGTCTACCAAATTACTAATTCCTTTTAGCATTGTCAATGAAGATCCTGCAATTACCCCATCTTTAGCCCTATGAAAACTACCTTCTTCAAAAACAACATCTTCACCATTTGCCACAAGGTTTACTGCATCACTCTTTGTTGGCGTTAATCCGTCAGAAACCAATACAATTTTATCCAACGGTTTATCGCGAGCTAGAAGTTTAATTAAATCTCTGTGAATATGCACCCCATCAGCAATAATTTCACATGACATCTCAGGGTGTATTAGTATTGCACCCACCGCCCCTGGGTTTCGATGGTGCATTTGGCTCATTGCATTATACAAGTGTGTTGCATGCAAAATACCTGCCTGCATACCCTCAACCATGTTTTCATAATTGGCATCAGTGTGGCCGGCTTGTAAAACAATCCCTTTTTGTAAACAATATAATGCTAGGTAGCGCATTTTTTTTAACTCTGGTGCTACGGTCATATTCACTATATGTCCTTCAGAAGCTTCCCAAAGTCTATCCATTAACTCAAGGTCCACATCTTTAACTGTTTCAGCTCTTTGAACACCAAGTTTTGCTCGGGAAAGAAAAGGTCCTTCCATATGGATACCCATAATTTTCGCACCTTCTTCTTTTCCCATTGCTTTTACAATTTCTTTTATATTTTGTATCATTTGTTCTTCAGATGAAGGATACATCGTTGGATTAAATCCTGTAACTCCATATTGGACAAGGTTTTTTGACATTTCAAGCATTGCTTCTGCTGTACAGTTATCTGTCCCAGTACCCATAAAACCGTGAATATGAGTATCAATAAAACCAGGAGAAATATATGATCCATGCACATCTATAAGGCGTACAGAAGCATCAAAACTTCTTTTTTCAAACCTTCGTTGAGAAAACACATCACTAATTATGCCGTCTTTTATATATACAGCACAGTTTTCCATTTGTGAAAAACCTGTTAGAACCGTAGCATTATATAGACAAATTTCCATTATTCTAAACCTCCTATTATTTTTATTATACCCTTGTTTTATGTATTAGTATAGTGATTTTCTTACTCTTTCTCTTCAATCACTGCATTTTTTTTGGGTATCAGTAAGTTAAGAAGAATACCTACAAGTGTAGCTAATGCTACACTACTTAATGAGAATGTAAAGTCAGACCCTATATTAAACTGTAAGATTCCCCCACCAATGCCAATAACTAATACAACTGATGAGATAGTTAAGTTTCGTTTATCTTTATAGCACACACCACTTTCAACAATAGTCCTAAGACCACTTGAAGCTATAAGTCCATATAAAAGCATTGAAATACCTCCCATAACTGGACCTGGAAGAGTTTGAATTATAGCTCCAAACTTTTGAATAAAAGATAGTAATACAGCAAATACTGCTGCTCCGCCAATAACCCACACACTGTATACCTTCGTTATTGCCATAACGCCTATATTTTCACCGTATGTTGTATTTGGTGGCCCTCCCCAAAGTGAAGCCCATGCAGTTGCAATACCATCTCCAATAAGAGTTCTATGTAAACCTGGGTCTTTATAGATGTCTTTTCCAATTACTTTAGATGTAATTAATGTATCTCCTAAGTGTTCACAAATAGTTGCAAAAGATACAATAATAAAGGTAATAATGGGTACAAAACTAAACTTTGGCAGGGCAAAACTTGGCAGGGCAAACCAAGCAGCTTCTTTTATTATAGAAAAGTCTATTAAATCATAAGCTGGAAAAAAGAATCCCATAATAAGCGTAAATAAATACCCACCTACAAGACCTATTAAAATTGAAATTGTACTAAAAAAGCCTTTTAGAAAAATGCTTGCAATCACAGCTATCCCCAGTGTAACAGCTGCGATTGACAATGAAACAAGAGAGTATTCACCACTTGCATTATACATTGCCGACGACATCGCAGTAGGAGCAAGATTAAGCCCAATTACGATAATTACTGACCCGATTACAACTGGTGGAAGAGCCTTATCAAGCCAATTTGTTCCCGCAACTTTTACAATTCCTGCAACTAATACATAAAAAAGCCCCGTGCAAAATGCTCCTCCTAACGCATATGGAAGACCATAAGTGGCAGAAATTGCTGTCAACGCTGGAATAAAAGCAAAAGAAGAACCTAAAAAAGCAGGAACTTTTGCACCAGTAATTGCAATATACAATAATGTCCCTGAGCCTGCAGTAAATAATGCAGTAGAAGGACTCAATCCTGTTAATAATGGAACAAGAATCGTGGCTCCAAACATTGCAAATACATGTTGAAAACTCAATGGTAACCAACGTCCTAATTTTGGCCTATCTGATGGCCCTAAATACTCATGTGTACTCACTTGTACCCTCCAATTTATTTTCAACCGTAGTTGTTTTCGGCTTTCACTCAGAATAGAAAACCGCATTCTCACTATACTACTCTTTAGAAATTATATAAAAAAATAGCATTCTATAACTAGAATGCTGTTAATTTGTTGGAACTGCCAGTGGCGAGAACTTATAATTTTTAAAAAGTGATTTTCCCACTTCATAATATTCAATATTAAATCTATCTTGTTCTCCAGGAAATGAAACTAGCGCAAAGCTTGGTGGAAGTGCAGAACGCGAGCGATAACAACTTCCAGGGTTTAATACCAGTGTTCCACCAGTTTCTTCCCAATGAGTACGATGCGTATGTCCAAAAAAAACCAAATCTGCATCAATAGCATGAGCTGCATTAAGTATAGTTTCTGTTCCCATGTCAACCCGATAATGGTCACCATGAGCTACAAAAATACTTCGCCCTGCTATTTCACAACTGATCTTACTTGGCAATGTATATGGTCCATGTATTGATTGCAGCTCCTCATCACTATCAGAAGACTTAACTATGTATTCATGGGAATCGCCATTACCTTTAACTGGAATAATTACTGAAGGAAGACAATCTTTTAATTTTTCATCATATAATGATTCTTCAATATATGAAAGCAAATCAAAAAATCCATCTCCACAAAAAACTAATGCATCAACTTCGTTTCCAAATCTAAGGATCATATCTTTAACTACATCGAAGGAACCATGACTATCAGCAAACACAAGTAAACGAGCGTCATCTTTTGATTCAAGAGCCGTTATATCAGCCTGAGAGCCAATCAATCCTGTGCTTTGTTGAACTAATGAGTTCATGTATATCTCCTACAATCCATAATAGAGCTTTTACTCACCTTTATCTAATGTTAATACGTAATGATTTTCCGCACGAAGCCCTGTTTGAGCATCAATAAATACAAAAAAATTATACTCTGTAGTTTTTTTATACTCAGCCCTCAATGCAGGAATAAAAAGCCCTGATTTGTTAACTTCTTCCCAATCAAAACTGGCATTTATGAGAGGTGAAATAATATCAAAAACATCACCTGGATAACTCAAATCAATTTCACCATACTGTTCAAACTTATTTTCTTCATCATCTTGGCCAATACTGTAATCTATAACAAGTGTTGAGCCCGCTTCTGTACCTAATACATCGTCTTGGGCAAAAACCGAAAACACAGATGCTGTATAGTCACTGTCTTGCATTTCAGCTAAAGAGTAATGCGTACCCTCTGGTGCTCCCAATGTAATAATTGCAGATATTCGATCCAAGTCTACTTCACCAATTAGCTCGAATAACTGGTCTTCTATATTATCTGTCAGCAAGCTAACTCTCTCATATCCAAAAGCTTCAAAATCATCAGGATACACAAAGGGAATTATTTTTCCACCATTTTTTGCTAATCCATATTCAGACTCAAGTCTATTTAAAAGATTGTTTTTAGTATCTCCTTCATTGTAGCCATATCCCAGCAAGATAACAACATATTGATTGTTTTCTGGTATAGCATCATCTAAAGTGGGGAGAACTAGTTCAGTAGAATCATCTCCATCAGTTGTTAATACTTCGTTATTCTTATTACAACCAATAAAAAGACTCAAACATAAAATCCCTACTACACATAAATATCTTTTAATTAACATAATCTTATTGTATCAAAAATCAAGCAACGTGAAAAGTGTTTTTTTTGCTTTTTTAGCTTGCAAAGGACTTTTTTTTATGGTATTGTTTGCATGTGAATATTATATTAATCATTTTTCAATTAATTGGAAGTTTGGGTCTCTTGCTGTACGGAATGAATATGCTCAGCGATGGAATCCATAAAAGTGCCGGTAAAACACTAAGTAGCATTTTAGGTTTTATGACAAACAATCGCTTTATTGCTGTATTTACAGGTTTATTTATTACTATGATAGTACAGTCCTCAAGTGCAACTACCGTCATGGTTGTTTCATTTGTAAATGCAGGAATAATAAGTCTTTCTCAATCTGTTGGTGTAATTTTTGGAGCAAACATTGGTACAACAGTAACAGCATGGATTGTAGCTATAATAGGCTTTAAGTTTAAAATTTCCTTGTTTGCAATTCCAATCTTTGGAATTGGATTTCTTCTTACACGATTGAAAAAAATAAAAAATGAAAACATTGGCGAAACGTTAATGGGTTTCGGTCTTTTATTTTTAGGACTTGATTTATTGTCAGGAGCAATTCCATCCTTTGGTGCTGAAAGTATTACATTTTTATCAGACTTACAAAACAATGGTGGTCTTAGTCTCTTTTTTGGTGTCATTGCAGGTATTTTAATTACTATACTGCTACACTCTTCCAGTGCATCAACAGCAGTTATATTAACGATGGCAGCTGGGGGTCTATTAAACTGGGAATTCTCTGCAACTATGATTCTAGGAAGTAATATTGGTACTACAATAGATGCTGTACTAGCTTCTATTGGAACAAAGGTTAACGCACGAAGAGCAGCTTTAATTCACGTACTGTTTAATATAACTGGTACACTACTGGCATTACTATTGTTAAATCCGCTTTTACTATTAGTTGATAGTCTTATACCAGGAGAAGTATACGATTCTCTTCCTTCGCATATAGCAATGTTACACACAGTTTTCAATGTACTAAACACCGTAATCTTTTTACCCTTTACAAACCAGCTAGCTCTTCTCACTAAGAAAGTAATACGAAGTAAAGAAAATGATGTTCCTGATCAGTACTCATTTCCTTTTATTGGTGCAGGCTCAAAAGATTCAGTTGAGTTCCACTTAGTCCAAGTACAAACCGAAATTGTAGAAATGACACGAATTGCAAATGATATGTTTACTCGTGTTAAGAAAGGCTTTGTAGATAGAAATGATGATTTTATTGTTAAAAACTTTGAATTTGTAAAAGGGAGAGAAGATTATGCAGATCAAATGCAAGAAGAACTTTCCCATTACCTCACAAAGTGCACAAACTTATCATCCACAGAAAGTCAAAAAGAAACAATTCATACCATGAGTAGAATTATAGATGAAATTGAAATATTGACAGATCAGTGCTTTAGCCTGATGGTTTTGCTTAAAAAAAGCATTGATAAAAAGATGAAGTTTAAAAAAGGTGATATTGATAAAATTGAACCCTATGTTAATTTAGTACAAACGCTTCTTGATTTTGTGCATGCACACTTAAATAGTCCTCTATCAAAAGAGGAAATGGATGAAGCTCAGTCAATAGAAAATCAAATCGATGAGCTTCGTACAAAGCTTAAAAAAACTGCACGAAAACGATTGGAAGAAGGTGCGGATGTAAAGTCTGAGCTTTTATATATTGATATGATTCGCTCAATTGAAAAAATTGGTGATCATGCATTTGCCATTACTGAAAACCTTTTTAAAGTAGAAGAGGCATAAATAGAAAACCCCGCTTATATTTAACAAGCGGGGTTTTTATATAATATTTTATACCTTATTAAAAAACCATATTTTTTTCATTCTTTATAGATGTGCTCATCTCATGACCCGGATAAACGATTACATCTTCAGGCAACGTAAAAAGTCTTTGTAAGCTATTTTGCATTTTCTCTAAGCTTCCACCTGGTAAATCTGTTCTGCCATATGTTCCAGCAAACAACGTATCACCTGATAATAACATGTTATTACCTTCGTTATACAAACAAACCGAACCTTCTGTATGCCCCGGAGTATGAAGAACAACCCAGTCGTTTGAAAAAGGCAATTGTTTCCCCTCTTCAAGTGCAACATCCACTTCAGGTAACTGGTCATGTGTAAAAAATTCATCTGCGGAAAAGCGTAACTCGGCAAAGCGCTTTCGGTGGGTCTCATACCCATGCTTTCCTATATATGAGATATCTCCTTGATGGATACAAACAAAGGCGCTAGGATACTTTTCTTTTAATGCTGGTAAAGCTCCAACATGATCAAAATGGCCATGCGTTAACACAATACCAATGAGGGATCCTTTTATACTTTCAATTGCATTAACTATCAGTTCAGGGTGACCACCTGGATCAACTACAAAAACATTATTTTCAGAATCTACGGGAACAATATAAGTATTAACCCCAAGCAACCCTGTTTGAATACATGTCATTTTTTGCATACATTACTCTTGTGACTCGGTAGAGCTTTCTGCAGCAGTGTCATCTTTATCTTTTTTATGTGCATAACTTACTGCTAATTTTCTATTTCTGTAATCACTTCCATTGATTAATGAAATAATAGTATCTGCATCTTCAATATACACCTGAACAAAAGAATAATTATCTAATACTTTAATTTCCCCAATTCTATCCCGGTCAATTGATGCTCTCTGAGTAATCAAACCAATAATATCGCGAGCATACACACCACGATTACGTCCCATTCCAATAAAAATTGTTACAGCCTTATCTTCATCAATTGTTATACGTGCCGCAGGAGCTTGCTCTCTATCTGATTTTGCGGTAGATGAGCGATCAAATCGTGATTTTGAATTACCATCAGAGGATGAATCTCTGCGAAATCCACTGTCACCCCGACCATGCCTATGCGATGATCTGCGAGAATTTCTTGACATGATAAACCCGCTTGTAGCCATTTCCTTTGCTAAAAAAGCTGCTACATATGAGCGAAGTGTAAAGGGAACATATTTCTTAAATAATTTCTTGTACTCACTTATTACTATTGGATCTTCTTCTGTTTTTACCTTTTCAACAGCTTGCTCAAGAATAGCTTTAAATTGTTCTTCTAAATTTGAATTGTTGTTTTGCATCGACATGCATTCCTCCAAAAAATTAATGTGCTTCAACAAGGTTTAACATAAAACCTATCGGTGTTTTTTCAAACCCACTGCGAAGCAACACCTTTGTAAATGTTTCGGGGATGAATATTTCGGGTACAATAACCCAATGATAATTACGTTTTTTTAGCTCTTGCAAACACTGCATAAACAGTTCCTTTCCAATTCCCATCCCTCGAAAGGAAGGTAAAATAAAAAACAGCCTAAGCATAACTGTGTGTTTAGCAGGTGGTGCAATTGGTGAAACAGAAATCACTCCAGAAAAATCCCCCGCAATGTTTGTACAACAAAGAGTTGTAGATGAACTGGTGTCCAGCATTCTTTTGCTTTCTTCAAACATTGATTGTGCAATTATGCTAAAATCACTTGAGTATGTTTGTTCAAGGCCTTCTAGAGCCATTTTTTCAACTTGAGTGATATGCCTTGAGTCTAGCAAATCATCATATTCTCGAAATGTGAAATCGTCAAATACCAGATTCTCTGTTTCCTCAGGCTCACCTTCTATTTTTTCAAGCCCCCATGAATCTCGTAAAACATTATACCATTGAACAATTTTTTCTTTAAGCACACGCTGCTTAAACGTAAACCATTGTTGCTCTGCTTCAGGGTATTCTTTTAGTGTGTTTTTAAAATTTCTAAAAACCCCTTTACCTGCAAAAAGCACATCATGTAATGCCTCTTTTGCAGATGGTGAGTGAAGCGAAGCTACAAAATGTTCCATCACCTTAAAGCCGTCAATAGATGTCCACTCTGGGATACTAATATAACGGTCGGCAGCATTATCACTTTTAGTTTCTAACTTAACAACACAAAGCAATTGAGAATCAAACACATTATCTTCATGTTGATTTTCCATTGCAAATATGAGGTCATTGATTACTCCATCTGAAAGCTCGAATTGCATACCTGAAAAGAAGTGTATCACAAACAAATAAAATATGCAATAATTATTGACCTTTTTTTCTATACAACTTACTAATAGTTGCTATATTTTAATGTTACAAGCTCTCTTGACAAGTATATGTACTATGTTATAATTAAAGGACTATATAACGACTAAGCGAGGCACTACAAATGAAAAAAAAATCACACATTTATGATTTAATTGGTAACACACCTATTATTGAGCTCACCAATATTAAAAAAGAATTACATTTAGATGCGAATATTTATGCTAAGCTAGAATATTTTAATCCATCTGGGAGCGTGAAAGATAGAGCTGCATATTTTATGATAAAAGATGCCGAAGATAAAAAACTCATTAATGAAAATACCGTAATTATTGAGCCCACTAGTGGGAATACCGGTATCGGACTTGCATGCATTGCAGCCTCTAAAGGCTACAAAGTAATTCTTACAATGAGTGAAAGCATGAGTATTGAAAGGCAAAAACTATTAAAAGCTTACGGTGCAGAGTTAGTCCTCACTGAAGCCTCCAAAGGTGTTCAAGGAGCCATTGATAAAGCAGAAGAACTTGTAAAATGCACACCAAACGCATTTATGCCAAGTCAGTTTACTAACCCCGCAAATGTACAAGCTCATATACACACAACTGGGCCTGAAATATGGGAAGCAATGGACACAAAGGTCGATGTTTTTATTTCAGGTATTGGAACAGGAGGAACTATTACTGGTACAGGGCAATTTTTAAAATCAAAAAATCCAGCAATAAAAGTAATAGGTGTAGAACCTGAAAAATCACCATTTTTAAGTATGGGAACAAAAGGGCCTCATGGAATACAAGGCATTGGTGCAGGTTTTTGTCCCGAAATTTTAAATAAAGACATTTGTGATTCCTTTTTCTGTGTCAGAGATGAAGATGCAATGCAAAAAGCCCGCCTTGTTTCAACCATCGAAGGGATTTTGCCAGGCATATCATCAGGAGCTGCACTTCACTGTGCCATAGAGTTAAGCAAGAAAGCCGAATATAAAAATTGCAATATTGTGGTTATCTTCCCAGATACAGGCGAGCGGTACTTATCTACTGCATTATTTGAATAAATTATCTTACGAAAGAGGCATACATGATATTTCCAAATCGAGCAATAGTAATAAACCTAGTTAGAAATTTCAGGGCTGAATTATTTCCAAATCATTTTGGCCCTAAAAAATATTCTTTTGATTTTTTAAAACAACAAATGTTAAACCAAATCGAAATAGCCCTTGATGAGCAAAACAATGGTTGTAATGCAAATGTTGTAGCAAAAAAATTCTTTTCTCAGTTTGAAGTGGTTAAAGAAAAGCTTCTATTAGATGCAAAGGCTGGTTATGATGGAGACCCTGCAGCCTACAGCATTGATGAAGTGATTTTATCGTACCCTGGGTTTTATGCAATTTATATTTACAGGCTTTCAAACATCTTGCACCGAGAAGGGATTCCTTTCATCCCAAGAATTATGAGTGAATTTGCACATTCCAGAACAGGAATCGATATAAACCCAGGGGCCACAATTGGCGAGAGTTTTTTTATTGACCATGGAACAGGGGTTGTAATAGGTGAAACATGTGTTATTGGCTCAAATGTAAAAATATACCAAGGGGTAACTCTAGGAGCCCTATCTACAAAAGGTGGGCAGCGACTTAAAAATGTTCAGCGCCACCCTACAATCTTAGATAATGTTACAATTTATGCAGGAGCAACAATTTTAGGAGGAGAGACAACTATTGGTGAAAATGCCGTAATTGGAGGAAATGCCTTTGTGACAAAATCTGTAGGACCTGGTGAAAAATACTCAATGAATGACTGCCCTTAACCTTAGTGTTCTACACAAAACGCTGAGGAGGATTTAAAACCCATAACGTACGAAGCAAATTAGTTTCTGATGCATTCTCTAATATATGAGGCGCTGAGGAGGAGAAGGAGATGCTATCTCCTTCTTCTAATTCATACTCTTCATTTTCATATTTGAACAAAGCTTTTCCTTCTAGAACATAACCTATTTCTTGCCCTAAATGCCCATACGAGCCATGGTTTGTTCTCCCCCCTGCTGGAATAGTTATGATATACGACTCCATACTATACGAACCATTTTTATCAAATGGATGTGCAAGTTCTTCGTAAAATACTTTTCCCTCTGTGCGCTTCCTTCTTTCTGCAGTACGGACAATGCTTACAGGACGAGATCGGCGAAACTCTTCAAATAAAAACTCAGGATTTATATCTAAAACATCAGCTAATGTTAAAAGTGTATCAATTGCAGGCGAAACTCTATTTCGCTCAATTTGTGAAACGAGACTTTCACTCACACCTGCTTTTGATGCTACTGTTTTTAATGTGAATCCTCTCTTTTCACGAACCATTCGAAGCTTTTCTCCAAACCGGTATGGATTCTTTTTTTGTCTTTTTTCGCTCATAATCACTTGTCCTTTCACTTATCTTATTCTTGATTTTCAGATTCTAGTATAAAATGCATATAGTGGTCTTCAAGAGTATACTGTGGCCCTAACAATTGTAGCCTTTGGCGAGCTCGCGCGTTCTCTCGCCTAATTGAATATAACAAATAAAAATCCCGTGGCTCAAAAGCTTCTTTTTCTGCTTCCGCCTCCGATTTAAAATACTTTGCAGGTCTACCTAATATTTTTGCGGCTTCATCTCTATCTATTGCACTTAAATTCTTTTTACGTAAGTTAGCTCGTAGTTTTTGAATCTCCTCATAGGATATTCCAAATAAGAACTCTTCCATTGCCATTGCCGCATCTTCTTCACCCATTTTTTGAGCAATAAATTTACACCACTGCTCGTCCATTGCCATGGTAATCAATAAAAGTTCACTTGTACCAATCATTGTACCAAGAGCAGGGGTTAAATTTCTTCTTGCATTCCAGATTGTATCCAACACGGGCGCCATGCCAGTAGCAGTCTTGTCGCTCCGTCTTTCCCAAAGCGTTATCAATTCATATGCGATTTTTTTTCGCAATTCAACTGCAATACTTTCATTATCAAGCAAAGACACATAAACATCTTCAGCCATAATACTAAAAAGTATATCCAAACATGTTCTTCTCAGCCTTTGCACTAGTGCTTCTGCATCCATAGAATTTGAAACAAGTTTTTCCATTGCACAAAATGTATGAAACTTGGCAACGATGAACCCCTTCCCTAAAATAGCTTTTGATGGTAAGTGCAACATTCTATCGCCTTCACGGCGAACGAGTAACGCTTCAACTAGGGTGCTAATATCTCGTTGTTTTCCGCCCTGCTCCTGCGCTTCCTTTAAGGATGGGAAATGAGCTATATTTAATGTAAGTTTTTCTAAATCTGCTAACCTATCTGCTAAAACAATTATGCTATCGGGAGAAATGGTCGTTAACATATCAAAAACTTGATTGACGAGGTTTTGTTCTTCATTTGTTAAAACAATAAGGTTTGTAGAAACATCATTTTGCAAAGCAACTTCATCGCTTTCGTAAAATTCCCCAAGAGGCACTGTTTCAAAATCATCCGAATTGCTGGGTATATTTTCGTTAATCACTATCTATCTATTATAACACACTTTTCTGCAAAATGTATGCTCATTTTACAAATTTAGCACACATTTTACACAAATTTCAAAAAAATATTTTTTCTTGAATGATTTTAACCTTAAAATGCAAAAGCTTCAGCTTCTAATTCTTCCACTAGCTGTACTAATCTTTCCTGTCCTAATGTATCTATAAATGTATCTAAATGGGTTGGGGAAAAATATAATCGTAATACAGGCGAAAACACACTTGAATTATCTTTATCCTTTGTTTTATCAACAAGCAGCTCAAAATATGGCCTTCGTTCCTCTAAATACTTGTAATTAGTGTAGAAAACAGTTGTGTTATTTCTCGATGCAGAAGCAACACCCCATGAAACTGACATCGTCCCAGAATTAAAACTATTTTTTCTGGTAGGTTCTCTATTCTCTAAAGCTCCTGTCTCTCCTTGAGTATACGCTCCATATGCTTGTGCATACTGTGAGATACCTTCAAAAAGCTGCTTTCGCTCTTCTCCCTCAAGAAGTAATACATACGTTGTCATTCCATCTCGTAAATACATCTCAACAATATTAGTTCGTGGAACAAAAAAGACCCTTATTTCAACAGGTGAAATCCCGCTAGCAGTTTCTTTAACGCAAATAATATTTTCAAGTTGAAAAGGGTTAAAGTTACCAATAAAATCTGGATCAACATCTACTTCCTTCGGAGTTGACTCACAAGAAACAAACAACAAAACTATCAATATAAATAATAATCCTTTAATTTTCATATAAACCTCAATTTAAAACTGTTTTATGCATTAAAGCATACTCATAATGATTCTATCTTTTTTCATCGTAATTTACAAGTATAAAAAACTTATTTACACAAAAAATCAATATAAAAAATAGTATCTTTATTGACAATTGATGCAAATTTTCGTATATTTATAGCAGAATCAAACAATACATTCCGTTGGAGGATAGAAAATGAAGGTTACACCTTTACTAGACCGTGTTCTGGTACAAATTGAAAAAACTGAGTCTAAAACAGCAAGTGGAATCATTATTCCAGATACAGCTCAGGAAAAAACACAAATTGCAGTAGTCGTTGCTATTGGTGATGACTCTGAGAAAATCAAAGTAAAACCAAAACAGCGAGTAATGTATGATAAGTATGCAGGTACACAAATAAAGATTGATGGTGAAGATCATTTAATTCTTAAAGCTGATGACATTATAGCTCTTATCGAAAGTTAATTCGTTAAACCTTGATAAAAAAAACTGTTCATTTGAACAGTTTTTTTTATGCCCATCAAAATGCTGTATGCCCAGCCCCGAAAAAAAAGGGTTTTGCTTATAAAGCAAAACCCAAATATATAAACAGGATTTATAAAAACCATTCGAAAAGAATATTTCTTCACAAACAATTTTGACATAGCACCGATTCAAATCCTGCATAGGTGAAAAAAAAAGAGTTCGTCTTGTTTGACGAACTCTACGGGAGTGACGGGGCTTGAACCCGCGATCTCCGGCTTGACAGGCCGGCGCGATAACCAGCTTCGCTACACCCCCAGTTCAATTACTATAGCAAAAATCTTAAAATGTGTCAATAAGATGAGTAACAAAAAAACTACTTTTTCTAAATTTTTCTTAAAAAAACAACTCCCTCACTTGTAGCTTCAACATGCAGACCAACAAGTCCTGCACAGTTTTCAATAGACTTCATTGTATAAAAACTAACATGTGTTTTGTCTTCTTTATACCACCATTTACGAAATTCATTAAAATCCTTTGGTGCAAGTTGCGTTTTAACTGCTATAAGACCATTTTGAGCACAGGCCGTTGCCAAGCCCCGAAAGCCATCTAAAGGATTTTCAAAATGTTCAATAACTTCAAGACAAAAAACAATATCTGCCCCATTTTCAAAAAAATCACCCTCAGGATAAAAAAAAGGATCCCAATGTTTAACTTTTACATCATGTTGAAAAAAAAACTTCATATTATACTCTTTTAAAAGCATTACCAAAGCAGGACTTGGCCCAGAACCATAATCAAAAAGGTGCAAAGTTGGTGTGCCAGTTTTTTTTGCATAACTTAAAACACATTGTGTAAATTTCTCTAAGTATTTCCTATATCCGTTTCTATCTGCGCATAACGCAAGTTCGTTTGTATGCAACAAATATCTTTTTTTCTGCTCACCAGCTGAGGAAAAATGATACGGATTAACAAAAAAACCTGAACAATCACTAGGTTTTTCATGTTTACATTGAAAAAATTGCCTAAAATTAATTGTTTCTTCTATTAAAATGGAGTTGTTGCAAAAAGGGCATTTGTTTTCATGAATCATACTTAATTGTATCAAAAATTACATTTTTATTCATTAGTTTTATTTTTTTTATAAAAAAAAGTAAAGATTTTATTATATTCCACCGATACAATAAACGAGAGCTTTATAGTAATTGTTCTTCGTTGAAGATTTATTCTACAAAGCAATCATTGTGAAAATAAAGACAGTACATTATTCTGTTTTTATATAACACAAAGAATAACAGGAAGTTATTCTATTACAATTCCATGGAGGAATATTATGATTAT
>CAYJGO010000027.1:0-18656 GCA_964369855.1 uncultured Treponemataceae bacterium
CTTATTTTTCAAAAATATTGTGCTTATAATAGCGTATATGAGATG
The DNA here is from genome assembly GCA_964369855.1 of uncultured Treponemataceae bacterium. Lineage (GTDB taxonomy): Bacteria > Spirochaetota > Spirochaetia > Treponematales > Treponemataceae > CAYJFX01. The sequence continues at coordinate 46 of CAYJGO010000027.1, forward strand.
AATTTGCAAGCTCCTTTTTTTCCCCTTGTTTTTTTTATGCCAATATGCTACTATCCCATACAAACTTAAAAAGAAGGAACAAAATATGTCAGAAAACAAAATTGCAAATCCAGCTCCACTTGGACTTATCGGATTTGGGATGACAACAGTATTGTTGAACCTCCACAATGCAGGAATACTACCACTTTCACTTGTAACAGTTGGAATGGGAATTGCTCTTGGTGGGCTTGCACAAATTATTGCAGGTATTATGGAGTTTAAAGCAGGAAACACATTTGGTGCAACAGCTTTTACCGCATACGGAACCTTTTGGTGGTCCTTAGTAATTATTTGGATTTTGCCTGTAGGCGGCCCAGCAGACTTAACATCTATGGGATTCTATCTTTTGCTATGGGCAATTTTCACTGGTGGAATGTTCGTTGGAACACTAACACACGCAAAATCAACTCAAGTAGTTTTTGCCTCTTTAACAATCCTTTTTATACTTTTAGCAGTAGCTGATTTCACAGGCAGCCACACGATTAAAGTTATAGCAGGTATTGAAGGAATTTTCTGTGGTCTTTCTGCAATCTATGCATCATTAGGTCAAATAATTAACAATGAACATAGAAGAGAAATAGTAAAGCTATAATAAAGCTGTACAATAAAAAAAAGGTTCAAGAAATCATTCTTGAACCTTTTTTATCTCTGCGCCGTAACTAGTAATTATTTATATTCCAAAAATTTCAGCATATGCCGTTAAGGCTCCGTCTGTCTCTCCTTTAAGGACCTTATTTGCAAGAAGTTTTCCGAGCTGAACACCTTCTTGGTCAAAAGAATTCACATTCCAAATTAAACCCTGAAACATTATTTTATTCTCATAATGAGCCAAAAGAGTCCCCAATGTTCTCGGATTTAATTCTTTTCCATAAATAACACTCGATGGTCTTTCTCCTGGAAAGTTTTTATTATTATTATCGTTCTCTTTTCCACAGGCAAAAGCAACGATTTGAGCTACAAGATTAGCACACAATTTCTTTTGGCTTGTTGAACCATCTACAACAACATCTTCCCCTCTTTGGCTATCAAAAAAACCTATAAACTGAAGAGGAATAATATCTGTTCCTTGATGTAATAATTGATAAAATGAGTGTTGTCCGTTTGTTCCTGGTTCACCAAAAATTGCAGGCCCTGTAGAGTAAGATAGTTTCTCTCCATTTCTACTGACTTGTTTACCATTCGATTCCATATCTGCTTGTTGTAAGTGTGCTGGAAAACGACTTAATGCCTGACTATATGGTAAAATAGCTGTTGTTCCATAGCCAAGAAAATTTCTTTCATAAATTCCAATAAGAGCATCTAGAAGAGCCGGATTTTTATACATATCGCAATTTTGTGCTGTTTTGTCAGCTGCCGTTGCTCCCTCTAAAAATTGAGAAAAAACATCTCCTCCAAAGGCTAGTGATAAGACTACTCCGCCTACTGCAGAAGTTGAAGAGTATCGCCCTCCAATAAAGTCATCAATATAAAAAGAGTCAAGATAATCTGGATTATTCGCAAGAGGGCTTTGTTTAGATGTAACTGCTAACATTTGTTTGGATGCATCTAGTCCTGCTTTTTTTAATATATCTTTTACAAAAAGTTCATTTGCCAAGGTTTCTTGTGTTGTTCCACTTTTTGAAACAAGAATAAAAAGCGTTTTTGGCAAATCAACTTCACTTAGCACTCCCGCACCATCATCTGGGTCGACGTTTGAAATAAATTTTGCATTCATTTTGAGGCAGTTATTTTTTTTAGCCCACTGTTCCAAGGCGAGATACATAGCCCTAGGGCCTAAGTCAGACCCCCCAATTCCAATTTGTACTACAGTTGTAAACCTTTTTTCTGAATGTATTTTTTCTGCAAAAGCTGAAAATTTTTCTTGCTCTCCTTTATAAAAGTCACGTAAATTTTCTCCTTCAAATATAACATCGTTAGAAAGCTGCCCACGTGTTAAATGATGTAAAACTTTCCTGTTTTCACCTGTGTTCATTTCTTCACCCTTTAGGATGTTATCAAATTTTTCACACACATTTGCTTCATTTGCTAAATCTTGCAATGCTTTGAGAATATCATCATCAACAGCCTTTGCTGCATAATTGAATGTAAGATTTTCTGCCATTTCAATTTGATACCCTTTTACTCGTTCTGCAGTTAATTCCTTTTTAATGCAAACACTATTTTTCAGCTTCTCAATATTCTTGTACGCTGAAAGTTCATCAAAGTTTTTAAATAAGCTCATTACGGCCTCCAAAATATTTTTAGGGTCTTTATACACTGCCCTTTGTGTTAATAGATAGCAATTATTTTCTTTTTATCAATAAAGTATATCCTGCTTTAGTAATGCCCAAATATAATGTAAATACTTGATTCCACTCAAACATGTTTTATTTCCAAATCTATACGTTTGTCCGTTTTTAGTTGTTATTTGTATACCGTTTTTCCCTTCAAGTGCCATTCCTCTAATGCGCTCAAGATAAAGACACACCGGCTCCTTCCCTTCAAGGCTCTCTAATTCTAATCGATCCTTATAGAGTTTTGTAGCAAAAACTCCGATTGTAGCACTTTTATAGGATGTAATTTTTTTTGATACCTTCCATGAAGAATCTTGCAGAATTACTTCATTCACTTTTAAAGAATCAGGGTTTATTTTCTGTGCTGTTTCTTTTTGCCATTGATCCCAGTCATTTAGACGTTTAAAATACTTTCCTTTAAGATATCCCGTCTCTGTATACTCCCAAGTTTCATTGCACTTTTTACACCAAACTAAAGAATTCTTTGCTTCTAAGGATGATATTTCATTGCAGTGTGGACATAAATAAAACATATGCTGAAATCCTTCTGCAAGATGTTTTCCTTTATACCTAATAGGATCAATGTCTTGTACTTCGTAAGCTCTAACCATTTGATATTTTACTACTTCATTATACAGGTCTTCTAAAGGCGTATTCTTTACATCTTCAGCAGATATAACTTTTGCAATTTTTACCTGCACCTTCCCTGATCTCTTTTTACTAAGGGCCCACCTCGGGTTCGAAAAATAGGCCCCGATAATATTATAAATTACCACAGGAACACCCATATGTTTTATAAGCTTCACGATTGATTTCGATATACTTGACATTTCCCCGGCACAGCTTTTATTCCCTTCTGGGAAAATGCAAACGGTTGCTCCTTCCTTTATAAAATCTCCAATCTCTTTAATTGCAGGAATATCAACTTTACTGCTTTTTGTTATTGGAATTGGGGAAAGCAAAAACTTAATAAGTTTTCCTACAAAGGGAATACTGGAAACATGATCACTCATTACAAAATAAAAAGGGAAACGAAGGGATTTAGCCAAAAAAAAGACATCATAGTCAGAGCAGTGATTAGCCAAACCAATATAAGGTCCTTTTATTTCTGTCTTTTCGGCTGTTACATTAAATTTTTTGCCCATAGCAAATATTATACCTTGTACTATAGTATGCGCTAGTATATTGTGCCTCAACTTTACTTTCATAGTACTCCCTTAAATGCCTACTGTATTAAAAAAATCCTTATATATAGCATAAGTCTGCTATGCCCTTTTGTCAAGAAAAAAACAACAAAAAAGCCGTGGCTGAAGCTCCTGCACCACGGCTTTAGGCAATAGCAATAAATACTATTCAAATTTCCCTAAATATACCATAAAAACGGCTTCTATATCTTTCTTACTAGCTTCAATTCCTTTTTCTTTTAAGACATCATATGCCTCGTTAATTGTAATACTTGGATTTTGCTTATAAAGAGAAATAACTTCAAGCATTATTTCATCGCTCACCTCTGTTGGCTTTGTAAATAGGCCATCTTTTGAAATTGCCATTAAAGCCTTTTCTAATCGCTCTATTCGACGCAGTAACACATCTCCGTGTAAATATAATTCGGGCATTGTGTACACAGCATATAATTGTTCTAGAAAATCATTAGGTGAAATATACGCTCCTGATATTCGTGGTAAAAACTCTTCAACTTTTAATGTTACATCATAAAACAGCGCAGAGTCATATCTAAAAGAAAGCCCTGATGGCAGGTAGTTTTTAAAATTAACCCCTTTATACACCAATGAATCAGGGTAAAGAATAAAATGAAAATAATTTCTTGGTTCTATATTAACCCTGCATTGTGTGCCTCTCAATCCAGGAATTGACCATAAGGTATTAAGTGCTGTTTCGACTCTTGCCAATGCATCCTCTGTAACAGTTATATCAGAAAATATTTCGCATGTTTTGCCAGTCTCATCTTTCAGAAACATTCTTCCACTGTCTTCTATATAAGTCCAAGAGTTTGAAAATAACAGCCCTATCTGTATTATACAAAAAAACAGTATTACTATAAACTTTTTTTCTAATCTCATTTTTTGCTCCTATAACATCTATTGAACTAATTCAAATAATAGTACATCATTAACTCTAATTTCGTCTGCAGTCTCTGGGTCTGGTGTTGCAAAAAAAGCGTTTCCTTTTCTATTAATTGTTACAAGTCCTATTAAGTTTCCACCATCACGATAAACATATGCTCGGGTTCCATTTTGCACTGTATTTATAAATGATGGTGAAATATACACAGGAATATTACGTCTATCACTTACACTCAATATATATCCTGCATCGCCATTTGCTTTTGCTCTCTCATCTACAGCTATAATAATATCTTGATAAACTGCAATGTTTTCTTGAATGCTCCTAAGATCTGCTTGTAAATCTTGAACTAGTATTTCAAGCTCCGCTATTTGCTTCCCGTCTTGTTCTTGTATCAATAAAGCGTCTGCAAGATCTGCTTCCGTTAACAGCAGGGCTTCTTGGCTTTTTTGTAAAGCTTCTTCTTGTTTTTTTATTATCTGTGCATTTGCACGAACTATATCTTGCCCTACTGTATTTGCCATGTTTGTTAATGCTTGAATATATTCTCTAAGTGAGTTTTGCCAAGGAACAGAAGAAACAATATCTGCCACATAATTAAATTCAGCATATTCAGAGTTTAGCCCCCCAAGCATTGCATCAATGTCACTTTGCAACAATTCATCTTCTACAATTATGCGATAGTTACCTTGCAAAAAATCAATGGTTGCTTTTTCACTTTGATGTCTGCTCACAGTAGCTATTGCATTTTTATCAGTAAAAATTGGGTCCAATACATCTAACTCTTTTTCATGCTGTACAGACAAGGTAGAAAGTGCTGTTTTTTGGGTTTCTAACTGCATATTTTGTAATGAGTCTATTTCCGTTACCAAATCCTCAACTAATTTTTCATAACTTGCTACTAATTCCTGTTTTTCTAGCTCGTATGCTTGCCTTTGACTATTTAAGATAAACTCTTGTTCTTGGGCGATTTCAACATTAGTTGTATTAAAAGAGGCTAATTGTTTAGTGTAATCATCCATTTGCCCTTCTAAAAGTTCAATTTGGGGCTGAAATTCAGCATAGAGCATCGAAGAAGAACTGTCGTATTCTTCATAAATTCTTTCTGTTTCGTTATCTTTTTCGCTTTGATCCAGTTTTAATGAAGCAAGTAATTGTAATTCCGAGTCGCGACGCAGCCTTACTTGTTCAAGCTTAGCAGAATACTCTACCTGTATTAAGTTTTTCTCTTGTATAACTTGATCAAGTGAAGCTTGTGTTCTAGAAACAACATCTAGCAAGCTTTTTAAATTTAAATCTTCAAAAACCTGAATATCAACTTTTAAACTATTATTTCTTTCCTGTAAAAAAGAAGCAAGTCCAATTGTTAAAGCGGTAACAGCTCCTACACATAAGAGTAAAACAACAATAATAAATGAAGGTCTTCGAGAACGAGTTTTTGCATACTCTGTTGCTAAGTCATATTTTTTTGGTGCCTCTAGATTATCAGGAAGCAAATCACCATGTAAGAATAACTTAACTTCTGGTTTACTAATATTTATTTTGTTTCCATTGTCCATATGCCCTTCCATCCTTTTGGAACTTTGTTAGATCCGATTCTTTCTACAAAAACTTGAGAAACAGCAAGTGATGTACTTTGAAAAAGAGGCCTAGCTTTTTTCCAGTCACCTTCATAATATAATTGCAAAGCTTGTTCAAAAATATCATATTTTTTTAAGGTTTTTTTATCTATAACTTCTAAATCCAGCGGTGCAAATATTTTCTTACGTTCTGTTTTTCCTTTAACTTGCACCATGTCAATTTCTACAAATCTGTATTGCTCACTCTCTTTCTCTACTTCTATTTTTATATATTCTGAAACAATGACAGGTAAGCTATAAATTCTTGTTAATCCTTCAAGGCGTGATGCTGAGTTAACATTATCTCCAATAACGGTATTTGTCATATGTTGGCGAGAGCCAATGTTTCCATAAAAAACTTGCCCACCATCAAGACCAACTCCTATATCTAACAATACAGCTTTGAACACTTTCTCTTCTGCTGATGTTAATGATCGAGTTTTTAATATTTGCGCCTTGCGTTTTTTAAGTATTTCTCTTAACTCGCTTGTTTCTGTAATAAGTTGCAATGCAGCTTCTAACGCACGGACAGATTTTCTTTCACCCTCATTTGACACACCGTATACTGCTAGCAATGCATCTCCAATAATCGAACCGATGATTCCACCGTGATCATAAATTGTTTCTATTGCTCGGTCATAATGAATATTCAATAAGTTAATAATATCATTGCCCATTACCTCTGTCATAAACGTAAAATGACGAATATCTGAAAACATTATTGTTAAATCTTTTTGATGTCCATCTAAAAGAATAATACCTTCTTCGTACGCCTTATCAACTAAGTCTCTAGATACGAATTTTTGAAAGATCATCAAAATATTATTAATTGTAGAAGAAAGTGCATTAAAGGAAGCACCCAAATAGGAAATATCATCATTTGATGCACCCTCCAAGTCAAGTAGAGACAGATTTTGACTTTCTTGCATTACATATAAACTTTGAATCATTTTTTTTATCGGGGCTAGCATTTTTGAAAAAATCACAAGCCCAACCCATAAAAACAATACAATTAATATAAGAATACTTAAAGCTATAAGGCCGAAAACCCTCAAAGAAGATCCTTGAACTTCTGAGCGCAACTCAGCCCAAATTAGAAAATAGTCCCATTCAGGGTGATATTTATACACCCCAAAATACTCTCCCTTATCACTCTTAAATGTCAATGAGCCTTCAACAACTCCTTGCTCTCTTGCGTCACGCAACATTTTCAGTGTATCGGAGTCTGGAAAAAGGCTGTATGTTTCACCTGCAGCTGATATTGAAAAGGCAACTTGGCCTGCGGAATCTGTTGCTATGGCCAGTGTATTTTTATTTGTAAAACTTCTTTCTGCAACTTGCTGTAGTGCATCATTTGTACTTCTCTTGTCTTGAGAAAAGCCATAAATCTCATACTGATTTGATGATGCGGTATACAAATCTTTTAGTTGTCCAACCATTATATCATTTGTTAATGAAATAATTTCATGCTGATTTAAAAGAATGTTAATAATATTTGTTGTAAAGTTTGATAGAAGCAACAAACATGTGAACACACCAAGTATCTTAAATGAAATTGGAATTATTGGTGTTTTGTCTACGTATTGAAAAAAACGATTCTTTTTCATATTTTTCCGCCTTTATCCCACAATACTATTATACTCTCATTTTATAAATTTTACAAGGTTGATAATAGAAGGCAGTCTAAAATTTACTTATTTAGAAAAGATTTCTTTAATTAAGGCCTTTATATCCTTCACTTCTATTGCGCCTTCTTCTTTTTCTGGAACAAAGATGGTTGTAAAGCCCATTGATACTGCTGCTCTAACTCTTTGTTTTATTCTATTAACTGGCCTTACTTCGCCAGCAAGACTTAGCTCTCCTAAAATTGCAGTTTTATCGACTAGTGCTAAATCTGTTCTTGCAGAATATAGAGCCATTGCGAGTCCTGCATCAATTGCACTTTCAGTTAACCTAACTCCCCCTGCAACATTAATATAAATATCTTGATCACTAAACTGAAGACCTGTTCTTTTTTCCAATACTGCTGCAACTCGACTTACCCTTGCAGAATCAATTTTATCAGAATATACCCTTGTCATACTAGATTTTGCTGGAACTGTAAGCGCTTGAATCTCAACTAAAAAAACTCTGCTCCCTTCAAAAACAGGTACTGTTGCAACTCCTGACGGAAGTCCTTTTTCACGGCGAATAAGAAAAAGACTCGATGGGTCTTCTACTCCTAACAAACCAGTTTCTGTCATGGTAAATATACCTATTTCATCTACTGATCCAAATCGATTTTTTAAAGCTCTTAAAAACCGAACTCTATCATTATTTTGCTCAAACGATATTACTGTATCTACAAGATGTTCTAAAGCTTTTGGCCCTGCAATGTTTCCATCTTTTGTTACATGAGCACTCATAAATAATACAGCAGCATGTTCTTTTGCCCATGATGATAGGGCCGCTGAACAATATTTTAATTGATTAACTGTCCCTGGTATATTACCTGCTTCTATTGTATTGACAGTTTGTATTGAATCAACAAAAACGCATATTGGATTCAGCGCATTTAAAGCTTCCTCTATATCTTCTAGTCGAGTTGTACATAAAATTTCAATATTCTTTGTTTGTAGTTTTAGGCGGTCCGCCCGAACACGAATTTGGGCTGCCGACTCTTCCCCAGAAATATATAATATTCTCCCACCATTGCCACTCATTGCCTCGGCAGCCTGAATCATTAATGTTGACTTTCCAATCCCTGGCTCTCCACCAATTAGCACAGCGGAGGGCTTCATTGCCCCTCCGCCTAAAACCCTATCAAATTCACCAATACCTGTATTAAAACGCGTTCCCTCTAAGGGATCGACACTTGATAAAGGAACAGGTTTTTGTTTTTCAACTACACCACTTTTCCCTAATATAGGACTTATTACATTTGTATCAACTAAGTGTTCAATAAATGTATTCCATTCGCCACATTCTGGACAGCGGCCGAGCCACCTCGGCTGGCTATATGAGCAGGAAGAACATTTAAAAACTACTGAACCTGTTTTTTTCTTTGCCATAATATATCATAAGATGTTTTTGGTTATTTTGCAAGGGTTTAAAATAAGGTGCTTATATCTATAAATCCATTTTTAGCTAAATGTGTTTTAAAAATAGTTGCATCATAGGGCTTGCCTTTTAATTCTCTTAAACACATAGAAAGTCGTTGAATCCTTTCTATATCTAAGCTATCAGAATAAATATCAACAGTTTCAAGTAATGCTTTTTTCACATTTAAGTTTATTTCTACTCCGCCCCAATCAAAACGCCCCTCAATGCAATACGTAAATTCAGGTGATTTTCCATATCTCCAATCCCAGCTTGTCAGCCTTTCATATTCTTTTTTTAAATCATCATTTTTATTTATATAGTCTGTATCAAAATTATGAATTTTTTTTTCAACTTGTTTTTCTTGGCTAAAGACTGTAAAAAGGGCATTGACTACATCATGTAACGTAACATCTTTTTTTATTGTTTGTAAATTTGTTACTCGAGCGCGAACTGAAGTAATTCCTTTTGACTCAAGCTTCTTTTTATCAGGCTGAAGATAGTTAGCTAGTCGATTTAAATCTGTACCTATTAAAATAGTTCCATGATGAATATACATCCCATCTTTTTCTCTAAATGCTGCCCCAGATATTTTTTCGCCCTCTATTAAAATATCGTTTCTACCCGATGGTTCTGCATTAAAACCTAAATCAGCTAAGGCTTTACAAACCAATAATGTATTTTTTTCTCTATAGTTTTCTTCTTCGGTAGAACCAACAAATGTAAAACAAAGGTTTTGCAAATCATGAAAAACAGCTCCTCCACCTGTGTCCCTTCTCATTAATGAAACCCCATCGTCCTCCATTTTATTAAGGTTACATTCTTTCCATGGATTTTGAAAGCGGCCGATTACAACAACATCATTGTTTTGCCAAAGATATAATTTGGGCCCCTCTTGTTTTTTTGTTTCATTGAAAACAACTGTTTCAAGAGCAAGATTAAAGAATGGGTCATTTGATTTTGAAAGCATTAAACTATTCATATCTGTTATTTATTAATTCCTGCAATTCTTTCTAGTTGGCCTTTATAAAACTTATTTGTTCCGCCACGTTTTACGATTTCTTCTTGCATTAACCCTCTAACATATTCAGAAAACCGGCGAACAGCTTTTAAATTTGCCTTTCCAGTTTCTTTGTTTATACAATCAAAATTTTTAGGGTACACTTGATCTAAAATATATACATTTATCTTTGGCCGTTTTCCGTTTGATCTCTCATTAAATACAGTTACTATAGGGAAGACAGGAATATCTAGCTCTGCTGAAACTAAAAAAGCTCCTGGGTGAAAAGTATTAATCTCCTGGTTGTGTAGAAAACACTCCCCTTCTGGATAAAAAAGCACAAAGTTTCTAAATTTGAATCCTTTTTTACACTCGTTTGGTAAATTATGCAATGAACGCATTCCCATCGGTAGTGGCACTCCGCCGAGCAACCGTGTGAATGTTCCTAAAAAAGGAGTAAGCACGGTTTCTTCTAGCATGGTATGATACGTACACCAAGGAAACACTACCGCACTCATTAATAATGGATCTAAAAATGTTGTATGATTTGAAACTAAAACAGATTTTTTTTCTTGTTTTAATTTACCCCGACCAAAAATATTTGAACGATATAATACGTAATAAACAGTATACCCAATAACTAATACTGGATAAAATGTTAAAACACATGCTATCCTAAACAGAAGACTTTTTTCTATTATTGGGCGTCCTTTTCTATATGGCACTTTAACATCCTCGTTTTCTAAAATGATTAATGTACAATTCTTCCTTTCCACTCGTGTCCTTTTTTTGTTAAAGACCGCTTCCACGAATGAAAAGCTACAAATAAAAGGTTAATAAAAATTATCGGATATAGAAATGTGTATCTTTTTCTAAGTTGTTGACTTTGAAATACAATTAGCCATCCCAGATACATAAAAAGAGTATTCGCCCAGTAAGCTAAAAAGATAAGGGCATCTATTTGTTGTACTGAAATTGCTTGAACTGTTAAAAAAATTGTAAAAAATGGAGGAAAGGTTAAAAATGTAAACACACCTAAAAAAGCAAAAATTAATATAATATTATTCTTGCCTAAAAAGTCAAAAATGTTTTTTCCAATTCCTGTTACGCAATCTTTATATGAGTAATACATGCGACAAATTGCAGCATCTTTTAAATCTAAAAAAACTGTTTTTGCCCCGTGCTTTTTCATAGATCTAGCCAAGTAAACATCTTCTGTTGTTACATTTTTTACTTGATCAAAGCCACCGGCTTTTAAGAATGTATCAGCCTTTACACAAATATATTGCCCTACTGCCGCTGCCAGAATTGATGATTTTCCCCATTTGCAAACCCAAAGAGGCAAAATAAAAAAGCTTAAAATATACATAACTGGCACTGTTATTTTTTCACCAAAAGATACCAATCGCTGCCTTATATAACCTGATAAAAAATCCACCTTATGATAAAGCATGTTTGTAACTGCAATTGAAATTGACCGTGAAGAATGAACAGTGTCTGCATCAGTAAATAGGAAAAATTCTCCCTTTGCATGATCACAGAGTTGCTTTAACGCAAACGGTTTTCCTCTCCAGCCCTCTTCTAAAGGCTTTCCACTGTAAATACTTAACTTTCCAGGATGTTGTTTTTTTAGATTTTCTAATATTTCCCGTGTTTTATCTGTAGAGTTATCATCAATAACTAAAATTTCATAGTTTGCATACGTTTGATTTAAAAGAGATGATACGCATGGGCCAATATGGATTTCTTCATCACGGGCAGGTATAAGAACAGAAACCAATGGTCCTTCGGTTAGCTCTGCTGCTTTTGTTTCTTTCCTCATCCACATCATGTTAAGTAATGCGAGAGCAAAAAAATAAAATCCTGCACTTGCAATTGCAATATAAAATAAAAAAGCCATATTCGCTACCTATTTTCAATTATTTGTTGCTTTAAATCTAATGCAAAAAAATTCTGAGGATAAACAACCAAGGCTTTTTCTATCCATGGTAATGCTTCATCGTATTCTTTTCTTTGAATATATCCATAAGCTATTGAACTTGTAACGTTAAACTCGTCATCTTTTGCTAAATTAATATTAGGTGTGTTTAAGATATCTTTCATTTCTGCAATACCTTTTCTATGATTATGAAAAGGTGCAGGAGCATAAATATTTTGTGCAGCCAATAGATACATTGCCGCAGCATTATTTTTTTCTATCTTTAGCGCATCTTTTGCATACCCACCAATACTCAGTCCATTTGCAATAGCATACGAAGTTGGCTTGACAGCACAATTCTGAGATAAATTTTCAGCATACATTAATAATGCCTCTGCTCCTCTTTTAGTATCAAGCGCCTTTTGTGCATATTCAAGCCCTTTGTCATAATGCTTCCCTGCAAGGTCATTATTTTCTCTATAAAAATAACTTCTTCCCATATAGTACTCACAGCGTGATAATTCAACATATAAAGAATAACCTGACAAAGAAGACTCAACGCTTTCAACAGCTTTAGTATACTCTTGTAACATTTTTGCCTCATTCAAAGGGTCATTATACATTGCATCTCGAAATGCCTCAACTTGTGGATTAATCTGAGAAAACAACATTGTGCTTACGAGCAAATAAACTGCTACTATATAAGTTTTTTTCATGAACAAAGTATACTCTAATAAAGTAAAAAACACAAGGCTTTATTATTGCCTTTTAATGTAAGTGTTTTTATATTAACGAAGAATGGTAAACTTATTTCTTACCTCTATAAGATATAAAACCACTTTATATTTGTTTTGTTTTATGATATAGTTAAATAATCTTAAAAATCGTGGTGGTAATAAAATGTTATACTATGCTGCTTCTTACATATTAGATTCTTTTGGTCCCAGTCGTCTTTTGCAATCATATGCCGTTCTTATTGGACTTGCATTATTTATTGGCTTTTTAGTTACAGGGATTTTTCTCCCAAAGTTTTACAAATTTTTACCTACAGACAGAGGACGAGCTTTTGTTGAAAATTCAGAATTGGCAAAAGGAAAGCCCACTGGCAGCGGTGTAGTTTTTATCTCTTTTTTCGTTATCGTTGCGCTTTTATGTGCCCCTGTAAACCTTCAACAAACACTCTTACTTGTTCTTGTATGGCTAACTATGATAACTGGCTTTTTGGATGATAAAAGTATTAAAGAATGGAGTGAGTTAAAAAAAGGGCTTTTAGATTTAATTATTTCCCTTGTTGCATCATTTATTTTGTATTACATGAGTATACCGTTTACTCAAGATACCGCTGTTTCTTTTTGGTTTCCCTTTATAACAGAAACAATAACGGTTGCCCCTTGGGCATACATAAGCTTTTCCACCGTTATACTTTGGGCTTCTATTAACACAACAAACTGTACTGACGGGGTGGACGGGCTTTCAAGTGCATTAGTCCTTGTTGCCCTTCTTACTATGGGAATTTTACTATATTTTGTACTAGGACACGTTGATATTGCTGAGTATTTACTTGTACCGCACCTACCAGGCGGAGCATCATGGGCAATAATTATTTTTGCCCTTATTGGAGTTTTGATGGGTTATTTATGGCACAATGCTTTTCCTAGCAAAGTTTTAATGGGAGATGCAGGAAGCCGTGCACTTGGTTTTTTCATTGGCGTCTGTGTAATGGTAAGTGGAAATCCCTTTTTAATTTTTGCAACGTCTTCTGTTATTTTCTTAAATGGGGGGATGGGTCTTTTAAAACTAGCACTATTACGTGCCTTTAAGATACACATTTTTAAAAATGTGCGATTTCCTCTTCATGATCATATGAAAAAAACACGACTTTGGTCACCAACACAAGTACTCGTTAAGTTTGTGTTAATTCAAACTCTTGTAACAATTGCAATTGTAGGAATTATTTTAAAGATTAGGTAATTATCGTAATCTCCACCAATAATAAGACGTCCTCTTCCTGTACTGTGTAGCTTTAGGACAATATCTCCTGTAGCACCAACCCGAATACTACCATTGGATCTAGTACTCTTTATTTGTTTTAAAGATTGTTAAATCATCAGATATTTTACTTTTCTTATGTGTATCTCAGCACATTTTAAATATTTTTCGTACAGAAATAGTATATGCAGACAGCATGAGTGCTTTGCGCGACATGAAGTTCGGTGTAATTTTATCACTTTTCTTTTATTTCACTCTTTTTCCTTCTTGCTTTTTTTCTATCTAGTGTTTATAATAAGAATTAATCATACAAAACACAAGATATGGTGGGTGGGGAAAATGCAGATAGTAAAACGCACGGGTCAAACCGAAAGCTATTTGGCTGAAAAAATAGCCAATGCGATGAGGGCAGCTTTTAAAAGTGCTTGTACAGATGATTCACAAGTAGATGTCATGACTCAAGAAATTGAGCAAGAGCTTGTTTCTCTTTCAGAGTCAGGAAAGCAAATACATATTGAAACAATTCAAGACTTGGTCGAAAAAACACTTATTAAACACGACTACCATGTTGAAGTTAAAAAGTTTATTATTTATCGTGAGGATAGATCAAAAAAACGCCAATCTTTAAAAAATTTAACTCAAAATTTTTCAAACCCCACCGTGAAGATTGTCCTTCGCCAAGTACAAAAAGATTTTATTGATGATGAATACTCTCTTGATGTTCTTTACCATAAATATCTTTCTTTTAGAAAAGATGAAATGAAAGAAAGCGAAAACTTAGCAATGCTTATAAAAGCTGCCGTTGAGCTTACCACGCAAGAAGCTCCAAAATGGGAGTTTATTGCATCACGACTTTTAATGATACAATTCAAAGTAAAATTAGAGATAGAACTTCAAGCTCATGCCATTGCCTCTTTTTATGAGAAAATACATTATTTAACCGACGAAAATCTCTATGGGACATATATATTAGAAAGCTACACAAAAAAAGAAATAGATGAGCTTGAAAAAGTTCTTTTAAAATATGAAGGAAATGGTCAGAATCGTAATAATCTTTTAACATATAGCTCTCTAGATTTACTATTAAGACGATATGTTATCCGAACACATAGTCATGTAGCAATAGAAACACCTCAAGAAATGTTCATGGGAATTGCAATGCACCTTGCCATAAACGAAAAAAACAATCGCTTAGAATGGGTAGAACGATTTTACGATATGTTAAGCCTTTTACAAGTTACTGTTGCAACACCAACACTTTCAAATGCGCGAAAACCATACCACCAGCTTTCTTCATGTTTTATTGATACTGTGCCTGATTCGTTAGACGGTATATATCGCTCAATAGATAACTTTGCTAAAGTATCAAAACTTGGTGGTGGTATGGGGATGTATTTTGGAAAAGTTCGGGCTAGTGGCTCTCCAATACGTGGCTTTCAAGGTGCCGCTGGTGGTATTATTCGATGGATAAAAATTGCAAATGATACGGCCGTAGCTGTTGACCAATTGGGAGTTCGCCAAGGATCAGTTGCTGTATATTTGGATGTATGGCATAAAGATATTCCTGAGTTTTTACAGTTAAGAACCAATAATGGCGACGATAGAATGAAGGCACACGATGTATTTCCAGCCGTATGCTACCCAGATCTTTTTTGGAAAACAGTTCGTGACAACATCGATTCTCCTTGGTATTTAATGTGCCCACATGAAGTTGAAAAAATAAAAGGTTATGCCCTTGAAGACTTCTATGGTGATGAATGGGAACTAAAATATAAAGAATGTATTGAAGATAATAGAATCAGTAAAAGAGAAATAAATTTAAAAGAACTTGTTCGACTTATATTAAAGTCTGCTGTAGAAACAGGAACCCCTTTTGCCTTTAACCGCGATATTGTAAACAGGGCAAATCCAAACTCCCACAAAGGAATTATTTATTGTTCTAACCTGTGTACTGAAATTGCACAAAATATGAGCGCAATTGAGCTTGTAAAACGTGAAATTACAACAGAAGACAATGAAAAAGTAATTGTTGAAGTTACTCGCCCAGGAGATTTTGTTGTTTGTAACCTTGCTTCCTTGGTCCTTGGCAATATCGATGTAGATGACAGTGAAGCCCTTAAAAGAGTCTGTGAAAGTGTAACACGAGCTTTGGATAATGTTATTGACTTAAACTACTACCCTCTTATGTATGCAGAAGTTACAAACAAGCGATATCGTTCTATTGGTCTTGGTACCAGTGGATACCATCATCTTTTAGCACAAAAAGGTATAAACTGGGAAAGTGAAGAGCATCTCGTTTTCGCAGACTCTCTTTTTGAAAAAATTAACCGTTTTGTTGTTGAAGCAAGCGCACATATAGCCCAAGAAAAAGGATCTTACGAATATTTTGAAGGATCAGACTGGCAAACAGGTGCTTATTTTGATAAAAGAAACTATACAGGCAAGGATTGGGACGATGTAAAAAAACTCTGCTCAAGGGGAATGCGAAATGCCTATCTTATGGCTGTTGCCCCAACAAGTTCAACTTCAATCATTGCTGGAACTACCGCAGGAGTAGACCCTGTTATGAAACGTTTCTTTTTAGAAGAAAAAAAGGGAAGTATTATGCCGAGAGTTGCCCCTAACTTAAACCCACAAACATTTTGGCTTTATAAAAATGCTCACACCATCAATCAAGAATGGTCAATTAAAGCCTCTGGGGTACGACAGCGTCATATAGACCAAGCTCAATCAGTAAACTTATATATTACGAATGAATTTACTATTAGGCAAGTACTTAACTTGTATATTAAAGCATGGGAAGAAGGAGTAAAGTGTATTTATTATGTTCGCTCCCAAGCCCTAGAAGTTGAAGAATGCGAAGTATGCGCTTCGTAAAAATTGACATAGCTCGCTTCGCTCCCTGCTCTAAGGAGAAGCGCAAAGAGGCAAAACGGGTCCTTGTCAATTTTTACTACCGACTTTTGCGAAACGAAGCAAAATGAATAGCACAAAAGTCGATTACTGGTCAGTTTAGCAGCATCCATGCTGCAAAGGAATAAATTTTGGCTTCCGGATAGTAGGGGCCGCGTAGCGGTTCGCGCACTGTTGGGGCGTCCCTGTGTGGGCGCCCGTATAAAAGCGCGAATGAAGCCGAAAGGCGGAACCCCGCATAGCCGGTTAAAAGCCCCAAAACATAAAAGAAGGATGAAAAATGGCAGACATTACACGAAAACTAACTCGAAAGGCTCTTTTTAATGCCGACGGAGACATTGAAGTTACGAAACGAAGAATGATTGGTGGGAACACAACCAACTTAAACGACTTTAACAACATGAAATACCCTTGGGTGAGTGCTTGGTATCGTCAAGCCATGAACAACTTTTGGATCCCAGAAGAAATAAACCTTCAAAGTGATGTACAAGAATATCGCCAATTGAGCCAAGCAGAACGCACTGCATATGATAAAATCTTATCTTTTTTGGTCTTTTTAGATTCTATTCAAACAGCAAACCTTCCGTCTGTTGGGGAATACATTACCGCAAACGAAGTAAACCTCTGCTTAACCATCCAAGCCTATCAAGAGGCAATTCACTCACAAAGTTACGGCTATATGCTCGATACTATTTGTAACCCAACAGAGAGGAACGACATTTTATACCAGTGGAAAAATGACGAGCACCTTTTGGCACGAAACAGTTTTATTGGAGATCTTTACAACGAATTTCAAGAAAACCCTTGTCCGAAAACATTGGTTAGAACAAGCATTGCAAACTACATTCTTGAAGGTATCTACTTTTATTCAGGATTTATGTTTTTTTACAACCTTGGTCGAATTGGGAAAATGGGTGGCTCTGTACAAGAGATTCGCTACATCAACCGCGATGAAAATACCCACCTTTGGCTTTTCCGCTCTATTTTATTAGAGATGCAAAAAGAAGAGCCAGAACTTTTTACTGCCGAACTTATTGAAGAATACCGAGCAATGATTAAAGAAGGCGTTGAGCAAGAAATTAAATGGGGTCACTATGTAATTGGCGACACCATTTCTGGGCTCACAAAAGACATGATTACTGATTATATAAAATATCTTGGAAACTTACGTTGTACAAATCTTGGGTTTAAGCCCTTGTATGAAGGCTACGATGAAGAACCTGCTTCTATGGTGTGGATTAACCAATATTCAAATGCTAACTTGATAAAAACCGACTTTTTCGAGGCAAAATCTACTGCTTATGCTAAATCTACTGCTTTGGTTGATGATTTGTAGGGGTTTGCCGAGCGCTACGCAATAAGCGTTCAACACGGATGTTGAACAAAACCAAGCGAGTTCTGCACTAATCTTTTTTCTTCGGAACCGCGGAACTCGATAGTAAAAGTTGACACGACGTCAATTTTTACGTAACTTTTTCGAGGCAAAATCTACTGCTTATGCCAAATCGACAGCTTTGGTTGACGACCTTTAAGATTACATTAAGACATACCCTTTATTATACTCCTTAATAATCACACCACAAAGTTGGTGTGATACAAGGAGTATAATATGAAAAAAGTAATGGGAACGTGCTTGCTTGCGAGCAGTATTTTTCTGGCGTGTAATAATTCACAATCAGAAAACATGAATTTAAACT
>CAYJGO010000028.1:0-18496 GCA_964369855.1 uncultured Treponemataceae bacterium
TGATAATTTATTATTGGATGCGATTTGTGTAGATTGTGCAGAACCTGACCCATAGTTTGCATGAGCCACACCTGTCAATGTTGTTAGTGTTGATATCATTATCATCCCCCGTAAAACACAAAATCTTACTTTTACGTAACACTTTGCATTTAAATTATCGGGATATAATAATTTTACCTTTACAAAATAACTTAATAATCGAACCTGTACCAGTCTATTAGAAGTTCTTCTATTGATTTTACTGGGCTTGAGTAATTTGTATTACTTGCGTCTATTAAATAGGGATATACAATATTTTGCTTAATATTTTCCCAGTTTGTTGGTAATGTGTTTGGCGGAACAAGCATGTCGCCATTTGGAATATTTCCCCAAAGGGGTGGATATAACAGAGGAAGTATTCTTTCATTTACACTTCGGATAGATGAAAATCCTCCAGCTATCCCAAACGTTCTAGTGTAGAGGTTTAAGCTATCATGCCAATTTAGAAGCACTGATTGATTTTCCTCACTCATAAGCCATATAATAAATTGTTCTGCAGCCGGCAAGTTTTTTGAGTTTTTATACATTCCTATAGAGATCATATCATCGTGAACAAAAATTTTATTATCTTTTTCTATCCATCGGTAATGAATTCCTTCTAAGCGTTCACTTGGGGTTGTAAAAAAGTCAGATGTTGACATATACAAAAAAAGAGAGTTATTATCTCTTATATTAATTAATGATGGGTTATACAAATATTTGAACTGATATTCGCCTTCATCAATTGTAGATGTATTTTTCTGTCTTGTCCAATCTTTTATGTAGTTAACCGAATCTGTAAGCTCTTCTGGGTTCCACAAAAATGAGTTTACATCATTTTTATTTTCTGAAAAATTGACATTGTACAGTTTTGAGGTTTCATACAAAAATTCTGGAGACCATGACGGGGCAAATCCCATATATGTATACAATTCATTGTCCAGAGTGTTATACTCACCTGATATATCTCGTATTTGATCCAGAGAAAGGTAATAGTCTTCTGGAATTACACTAATATTTTCTTGTGAAAAAATTACTGTTGAAAGGTTAAAGTTAACTGGTAATAAATACTGCTGGCTACCAATTGCTCCATACTGCAATAATGATGCATAGAACTGTGTTTTACTTATTAACTGGTCATCAAATAGATAGTCAAGCGGTATATAGTTTGCCCTCATGTTTGCATTTTTTAAGTGAGGCCCAATAATTATATCTGGAGTAGCTTCATCTTGTGTTGGGGGAAATGATGCTGCAGGATTTTCTTTGTACACAACAACCGCTTTTGCATTATCAGATGTGAGGTTGAATAATTCTGCATAAGCCACAAATTCGCTTTTATTTGTCCAAATAATAATGGGGTCTTCTTGTTTGCCTGAACAAGAAGTACTGACACAAATAAACGCGAGGATGCAACTGTATACAATAAAACTCTTTTTAAGCACCTAGCATTTCCTGGGCTACTTGATACACTTTTTCGTATACCATAGTAAGTAAATCTGAATCAATGCTTGAAAAAGCTATGCGTATTGTACTTTCATTTACTGCTATAATACCTATGCCGCATTCTTGCAGTAATTTTTGTCGCAAGCTTTCTGCGTTAATATTTTTACATCGAAGGCTCATAAAGTAACCTGAATTAAACGGTAGCGGCTCTAAGGCAGGGTGATCTTTTTTTGTTTCTACAAAATCTTTTACTATTTTATAGCGTTGCTCAAGTATAGCAAAGAAAGCTTGCTTTTCTTGTTTTAATTCTGGGTTTGCTAGTACTTTTTTCATGATTGACTGAGAAGGTGTTGATGCACATGAAACAGAAGATCGTATTACTCCCATTAGTTTTTGAATTAGTGCATCGTAGTGTTGTTGTTCTAACCCTTTGCCTGCAAATGTTAAAAAGCCAGATCTAAATCCCCAAACATAGTCTTCCTTAGTAGGCCCATCAATTTTGACAGCAAGCACATTTTCATGTATATCTGACAAAAAGGTAAAAAGAGACTGTGGTTCAATATTTGATTCATAATTTAAGCCAAAGTATGCATCGTCACACCATACCATTATGTATGTTCCCTTTTCTGCTATACTCTTTATTATGCCAGTAATTTGTACTACTTCATCCTTAGTAGGAGAATATCCAGAAGGATTTTGTGGAAAGTTAAGAAGAACTTTTACAACACCTTTTTTTGATTCTTCTTCCATTGCACTTGTAAAGGCTTCAAGATTAAAGCCCCCGTTGGCAAACATTGGAAACTGTATAAAGTTTGCATTTCTTCTTGCTTGTACTATTAAAGGGTAATTATCCCAAGATGGGTCTGCAGCTAAGAGTGTATCGCCTTCGCTAATAAACAAATCACAAAGATAAGAAAGCCCTGCTGTTAAACCAGGTACAACCACTGGCAGAGAAAAGGCTTTATTCTGTAAGTCTGGATTTTTTTCAATGAGACTTTGTTTCCATAATTCTCTGAGTTCTAAGTCTCCCGCAGTTGGTGCATAGGCTACTGCTTGTGCTGAGCTAAGATTGGGAAGTTCTTTTTGTACTGATGGCAAAATAATAGGTTTGCCGTCTTTACAACTCATACCAATTGTGGCATTTGCAGTGTTGCCCATCTTTTTTGCTTCTGCACTTTGTGCTATAATTCCTTTAGGAAAATAAATCCGTTTTCCTAAGTCTGAGAGCATAACTTCAATAGAAGTTGCGTTAAGTGAGGTGTTTAAACCTTGTGCTAATTCGTGTATCATGATATGTTATAATACAATGAAGTTGCGTATTCAGTCAATGGATTAAGGTAGAAAATAAAACAATTTAGAAAGGAAATACAATATGGATGATTTTCAAAAAGCGAAGGCATTGATTGATAACTGCCGCTTAGAAGTTTCAAAAAGAGTTGTAGGGCAAACACATGTTATTGATGGAATCCTCATGGCTTTGATTGCAGGGGGGCACGTTTTACTCGAGGGTGTGCCTGGATTGGCGAAAACATTAACCGTAAAAACCATTTCAGATATTTCTGGATTTGAATTTAAACGAATACAGTTTACCCCTGACTTGTTACCTGCAGATGTATCAGGGACAATGATTTATGAGCAAGCTACGGGACGTTTTTCCGCCCATAAAGGACCTGTTTTTACAAATTTATTATTAGCAGATGAAATAAACAGGGCTCCAGCAAAAGTTCAGTCAGCCTTGTTAGAAGCAATGGCCGAAGGACAAGTAACTATTGGAGAAAACACATACGAACTTCCAGATCCATTTTTTGTCCTTGCCACACAAAACCCCATTGAGCAAGAAGGAACGTATAATCTTCCTGAGGCTGAACTTGATCGGTTTTTATTAAAAATACTATTAACCTATCCCTCTATTGAACAAGAACAAGATGTTGTAAAAGCAGGCGGTAAAATCGAACATTTTCCCGTCAATAAAGTAATAAATGATAATGCCCTCAGGGCTTGCCGAGCTTTATGCGACCAAGTAACCTGTAGTGACGACTTAGTTCGATACATTGTTTCAATTGTTGCCGTTACTCGACCAGATAAAGACCATGTTGCAAATGCAAAGAGCTCAGTCCATGCCCAAGACATGCTTAATTATGTGTCATTTGGTGCTTCCCCTCGTGCAAGTATCGCCCTTTTTAAATGTGCTAAAGTACAAGCTCTCTTTGAAGGTCGATCATTTGTGCTACCTGAGGATATTAAAAAAGTTGCTCCCGCCGTGCTTCGTCATCGTTTGGTTCTTTCTTATGAAGCTGCTGCTGATGGTATAGTGGTTGATGACCTGATAGAAAAAATCCTATCATTAATGCCAATCCCGTAACAAGGTATCTGCATGGCAAAAAAAATTGGCTTAATAAAAAACACCTATTCTCTTTCGCAGCGTGCATCAAGCTTGCGTCTTTTTTCGCGTGCAATTGCTAAGTGTTTATATGTTGGCAATTTCCGTTCGATGTATCGGGGCAGAGGGGTTGATTATGCCGGTGGGCGAGAATATTTGTTTGGTGATGACGTTCGTTCTATTGATTGGAATGTTACGGCGCGAATGGGGCGTCCGTACATTAAATTATTTGAAGAAGACAAAGAACTTATCATCTTTTTAATTGTTGATCGCTCTTTATCAATGGAAAGTGGGTTTGGAAAAATTACTCGCATTGAAGCGGCAACAGAAGCTGCTGTATTGATGCTTTTTGCCGCAATGCAGAGTTCAAGCCCTGTGGGTGGAATCTTATTTGATGGAGAAACAGAGTTTTCCTGTGTTCCAAAAGCTGGCAAAGATCACGCCATGATTTTGTTTTCAAAACTTGATACCAGGCCACAACATAAGAGCGAAGGAACTTCTCTAACACAAGCCTTGCGCGGTGCATCAAAATTATTAAAAAATCGGAGCCTTGTTTTAGTTTTATCAGATTTTAGGTGTAATGACTATGAAGATGCCCTTTCCACCTTAGCTTCTAAGCACGATGTTGTGGCGCTGCGGATAACTGATGATGATGATGTAACATTGCCAAAGTTAGGTACGGTACGTTTTTTTGATTCTGAAACAAAAAAGGAAAAAACACTTCCCACAAACTCGCCTTCTTTTGAGCGAGAATGGAAATCATATCATGAAAGACATGTAGATAGGTGGCACAGTTTTTGTGCAAAACGAAGAATAAGTACTTTGGCAATTTCGACAAGTCAAGATCCAGCACAGGAGTTGGTTCACTTTTTTTCTACACGGAGAAAAATGTAGTGGCACATAGTACGTTAGAAAAAATTCAAAAAAAATTGTTTATCCTCATTGCATTAATAATGTGTTTTTTTAATCTTCATTCTCAAGATGTTGTTTTGACTCCAAAGGAAGTGTATGTTGGAGACCAAGCAGAACTTCGTTTTAATTTTGTTTTGGAAGATACTATATTTGATGGTAGTAAAGATATGTATACATACACGAACCCTTCTTTAGAGGAGGATTTAGATTCTCCTTATGTAATAAAAGCCATGAGCCTCCAAAAAGTACGTAATGAATATGTATTGGTTATTTCTTTTATTCCATGGCAAGCAGGAAGTTTAAAAATAGAGCCATTTGACCTAGGAAGTATCTTTGGGATACAGACTAAGCCGATTCTCATCGACATTCCTCAGGTTCACATACAATCAATTTTAATACAAGGACAAGACAAGGAAATTCAAGAACCAGTAGGACCTGTAGTTATTCCAGGTACTACGTATGTTTTAGTAGGTATTTTATTATTCATTTTTATTCTTCTCATTTTTGTAATAATAGTTTTAACTCGTTATAAATTTATTCGATCTTGGATTCAAAAAAGATTTGGTAGATTTTGGGCAAGTAGTAACTTTAAACGTGCTTCAAAGGGACTTGCCTTTTTGGCAAAGCAATCGAATACAATAGATGCAAAGTTTTTTGCAAAAAACCTGTCTTTTGTTATACGAAATTACCTTGAAGGGCGTTTTTTACATCGTTTTACAGCAGAAACAACAAGTAGTTTTTTTACAGTGTTTGATACACTTTTTGCAGGTACAATGTCAAATACCGCTAATGATTATTTACAGGATTTATATGAAATATGTGCACGATGTGACTTTCTTCATTATGCAGGAGATGAGATAGTTAAGGCACCTTTAACAAAAAGTGAAATTCAAAGTCTTATTGAAAGATCTCAAAATGCGTTTGTGTTTTTTGAAAGAGCAAATGATGATGAAGAAAATAAAGGAGGCGATAATGCAAACATTTGAAAATCCTTTATTGTTTTTATTTCTTCTCGTTATTCCATTGTATTTCATTTTGTTAAAAACAAAGTTTTTCTCAACACCTTCATTTCCTCTTATTTTAAGTGATTGGAATGGCAAAGGCTTTGAATGGAAAAATTCTGTAAACTCAACTGTGAGAATAGTTTCGCATGTCTTTTTTTGCTTTGCATACATCTTACTCATATATGCCCTTGCAGGTCCTGTAACGATTGAGCAAGAGCGCAAATATACTTCTCGTTCTTCTGAAATTATTTTTGTTCTTGATGTAAGCCCATCAATGGCAGCCCTTGATATAGCAGACGGTACCCGATTAGATGCTGCAAAAAAAGCCATAGAGCTATTAGTATCGCAGAATAATTCATCATCGTATGGATTAGTAACATGTGCAACAGAAGCAGCATTGTTAGTTCCTCCCACGATGGATCAAAATGCTTTTTTTACCCGTCTCAATTCGATGTATATTGGCGAGCTTGGAGATGAAACAGCACTGGGGTTAGGAATAAGTACTGCTGTGTATCATCTTGTATCCACGTATGCTCCTAAAAAAAGTATTGTCTTATTAACCGATGGAGAAAATAACTCTGGGGCAGTCCACCCTCAAACGGCAGCAACCCTTGCAAAAGACTATGGCATTACTCTCTACATAATTGGCATTGGTAGTAGGGGATCTGTTCCTATAGAATATATTGACCCTACAACAGGTCAGTTGTTTTCGGGTTTTTTAGACTCTGACTTTGATAATACTTCATTGAGGGCTTTGTCGGCTATTACAGAGGGAAAATATTTTACTGTTGAAACCTTACCTTCTTTGGCGGGGGCATTGGAGAGTATCACTAGTCAAAATACAGTATCACAAGCATACAGTGTAAAGCAAGTGAAGAACGTGCAGTATGAAATTCCATTGTTTTTATCACTGCTTTTCTTTGGTTCTACATGGATAATTAGACGCTTATTATTACGGGAGATTTTATGAGTATTCACTTCGATAAACCATCATATTTATTATTATTGCTTATATTAATTCCCATTTTAGTATATGTAGTTTTAAGCTCAAAGTCATTACTTCGGCTAGTAAAAAACTACACTGCCTCTGTAAACCGACATGGAGATAGTATCAAAACAAAAATAATTATCCGCTTAGTTTGTTGGTCTCTAGCATGGGTAAGTGCATGTATAGCGTTGGCAGGACCTTCTTTTGGGACAGAACTTGTGCCGTTTCAAACAAGTGGAAGTGCCGTTAGTTTAGTTTTTGATGTTTCCTACAGTATGACTGCCACTGATTCGGGTGAAGATATCACACTTACACGACTTGACCATGTAAAAGATTTTACCCACGAGTTAATAGGATTTCTTCCAGGAGTTTCGCTATCAGCAATCCTAACAAAAGGGGAAGGCTATTTAGCAGTACCAATGACAGAAGATTATTATTCAATTTCAAATCTCATACAGGCTTTATCTCCAACTATGCTGTCTTCGCCTGGGTCTAGTTTAGCCAAAGGGCTTGATGCCGCAATAGAATCTTTCCCACCTCAAACCGCTCGGAGTTCCTATATCATTATTTTTAGTGATGGGGATGATACTGCAGAAGGCCTTGAGCAGGCTGTAGAAAGGGCAACTAGTTTTGGAGCACACGTTATTTTTGTAGGCTTTGGAAGCGAACAAGAAGCAGATGTTCTTGCAGGTGATGGTAGCACACGAGTTAAAACTGCATTGCGAACAGAGCGTCTTACCTCCTTGGCCGAACACCCTAATGCTACCTTTCTGTTAGCTGGGGATGAAACTGCAATTGAGGCAATAATAAATACCATCAAGCCAAGTATATACTATTCAAATTCAGCAACTACTACAAATTATGAAATGCATAGCGTAAGGAGACATACATTTTTTCTTGTCCTTGCAGTAGTATTTTTCATAGTAGGATTTTTTCTTTATTCTTTTACACCGAAGAACATCAAACTGTTTTTTAAGCTAAAGAATGTATCGCTTATTTTTCTTGTAGTAAATATTTTATTGTTAAGCTCATGTGGAGGTTGGACAAAAGATTCAAAGGAGGTTCTGGAAGGTTCATACTATTGGGCCCAGCAAGATTATCAAAAAGCAGCAGCATCATTTTTAGAAGTAACAACTAGAGCTACATATGAAAACAATACAGAATTATTGCAATATGGACTTTTTGGTCTATCAGCCACATACCTTATGCAAGGTGAAACAGATGCAAGTCTCTTAAAAATAAATGAAATGGATCCACTAGTATTAGAGGGCCTTGACTTTGCCCGATGGTATAATAAAGGGGTTATTTTTCATCGACATGGCGAATATGAAAATGCTGCATACTGTTTTAAAAGAGCATTATTAATTGATAATGAAAGTTTACAAGCAAAAATAAATTTAGAACTTAGTATGAATGAAAATACTGCTGAACAACAACAACAAGCTGTTCAAGAGAGAATACCTGCTTCTTTTCAACAAAATGAAACAGGAATAGATGATGCGGTATTTTCATTGATTCAAGAAAATGAAGGTAATCAATGGAAAAACAGAGAAGTAACACCAGAGAAAAGTTCTGTCATCGACTATTAATAGCATTTAGTGCTTTGTTCACTACTTTTTTTTCTCATGCATATTCACAAAGTTTTACTGATTTACACTTTAAAGCACAAGGAGAATTTGCTGTTTCTCAAGAAAGTCAGTTTGTGCTTGAAGTAGTAGATATTAACCCGTCTGACATTACTATACAAAATATAATTTTGGCGGATAATATTCAGTTTTTATCAATGACAAAAAACGATGCTTTTATTGCTCAAGATGCTGGCGGGTCAAAAAAGGGGACTGTTATCACCTATACGGTTCGCTTTTTAACCGATGGCGTTTTTCACTTGGAGGCCTTGACAGCAACAATTAATTCACAAGATTTTACAATTCCTTTTATGCCTGTAACTGTTCATCCTAATCCAGGCATATTAGTGCCTCAAGTTTTTTTTGAAAGTGAACATGATTTATTTCAACTAGAAGAAGGAACATTAGTACTGTACGGGCGACACTTTAAGAGTGTTGATGGTATAGATGTTTCATTATCAGAAGATGCACTTATTGAGAAGACACAATCAATTATTGAGATACCTTCAGCTGATTTTCAGTTTTCAAATGAAAGAGTAGTGTTGGCCACATATTCATATATACCTTTTTTGAGTGGTACTTTAGCCCTTCCGCAAGTTGATGTTTCCTTTGTAGGCTACAATAATGAACTGTATACTATTTCTCTTTCAAATGAGCAAGTAGAAGTGTTTCCTTCAAATTCAAAAGAACAACGCCAGTATGGGCAAGAGCGTATCCAGGCACAGTTTGAACAAGAAATGCCAGATACAGTTATTGAAAATCTGGCAGTAGATAGAAATGAAGCATTAGTATATTCACTGCTAAATTTGAGGATAAAAGAAAAATATTCCTTATTTGCATTTTCAGATGCAGAACTCCGTCGTGAAATTGAACAGCAACAATTATTGCATAATAGTGATGAAATTTCATTTGTATGGACAGTGGTTCTTTTTGGATTATCCATAAGTGTTGGTGTCTTAGGGTTTGTTTTTTATAAATTTAAAAAAGCAAAGCAAGAAAAGTCCGCTGTTTCTGTTGTGTTATTTGGTGTTGGGATACTGCTTTTACTTACGGCTATTTTTTTTACCGTTCCTTTAGCCAAACAAAATGCATTGGCGTTTGGGTCTTACATGTATACAATTCCAGAACATGAATCTCAGGTTAGGAGTCCTATTTTTGCGGGTACAAAAGTTCGCATTTTGCGAAATGTTGGAGAGTGGTATTTAGTTTTACAGCACGATGGAAAAACAGGGTGGCTTTTAAAATCGGATTGTGTCTTAATTGAAAAGTAGGGTAGGATATGGATTTTGGAGATATATTGGATCAGTGGGAAAAGGGCAGTTCAAAGAGTGTTCAAAAAAAACAACACCCGTCAAATAAAAAACCCAATGCGCCTGAAAAAAAATACGACGAAGTAAAAAATCGAAATGATATGACTGCATGGCTCAACAAGTATGGTGTTATAGATAAGGATAGCCTTGTAAAAAATTATGAGGTTTCCAAGGCGGTACATTCACATACAGCTGCAAAAAATATACCAATTGATGCAACCATTGATTTACATAGCTTTACTCAAGAAGATGCATGGAGGCATTTAGATATTTTTGTTCGTGGTAGTAAACACAAAGGATTTAAAAAAATACTCATTATTCATGGAAAAGGCATTCATTCAAGTGACGACCCTGTATTAGGACGTATGGTTAAAACCTTTGTTGAGCAAAGTTCTATGCTTGGCGCTTCAGGCCACCCAAAAGCGGCTCTCGGTGGAAGTGGTGCAACATGGGTAATGATAAAATAAACTAAAAAGGCCGAAATCAGTTAATTGCAAAGGAACGTTTTTACGCACAACTAACCCTACCTTTTTTTACACGTATTAAAAGTACGTGTAAAAAAAGGGTGATGTGCACTATTAAGGCATTTTGCCTGTTCTGTCATTTTAAAAAAACCTTAAATATTAATTTTCGTTGTTTTTACTCTTTGTGCTCTTGTCTTAAATTAATTTTTTGAGTATCTTTATTATATGAATGACTTATATTCGGCACTTGGTGTTTCAAAAACCGCCTCAGCCGATGAAATAAAAAAAGCATATCGAAAACTAGCTCTGCAATATCATCCTGATAAAAACCCGGGAGATAAAGTAAGTGAAGATAAGTTTAAGCAAATAAGCGCGGCTTATGCAGTTTTAGGTGATGAGACAAAAAAAAGCCAATATGATATGTATGGTTCTGCAGATGCATATGCACAGGCACAACAAGGCTCTTACAGTTCAGCCTATGGACAAAATCCGTTTGGTGATGACTTTTGGCAGTGGTATTCACAGGCGGCTAGAGGTAATACGTATAGAAATAATCGCTATACGTATACATATACAACAAAGAGAAGAGAAGAACCTCTTACAAGGTCTGAGCACTTTTTTGCATTGCTGAGAAATGCAGGCATTTGCTTAGCGGGACTATTTTTTATACGATATTCACTGTTTTTATTCTTTCCAATAGGGCCAATTTTATGTGCAGGCGCTATTCTAAGTGGTGCTGTGGGTGTTTTGCGAAATCTTAGAGGAATATTTAGTGCAAGTAAATAATAGGTGAAAAGGAAAATATATATTACTTTCCTTTTTTCTTTTTTGCTCGATATTAATAAGCAAAAAATCACCTTATATCAAAATAAAAATGATATATTAGAAAATATGACGTGTGTAGAAAGGTTTCTTATTTTTCCCTAAAAATAATTCTGCCTCGATTTAGATCATAGGGCGAAAGGGCCACTTTAACATGATCTCCAGGTACAATTCTAATGTAATGCTTTCGCATTTTTCCTGATAAATGAGCGAGTATTACATGTTTGTTTTGTAACTCCACTCTAAACATTGTGTTTGGTAAAGCTTCTTTTACAATACCTTCAACTTCAATTGCTTCTTCTTTAGCCACATTTCCTCCATGGGTTCTTATTCTCGAGATTTTTCTTCGAGAAAGTGAAAAAAAGCATTAAAAATGTAAAAAAACATTTGCTTTTTTTTTAAATCACCTATATAATTTTAAGCAGAATGAGGATAATTGTCAACTAGGGAGAGAAAGAAATGGAAAAAGAATTTACTGAAAAAATGCAAGGCTTACTAGTTGAGTCTAAGGAAGAAATCATGGGAACCCTCATGCATAACAATGAGGATTTTCGAGAAATTGTTGAGGCTATGGAATCAAAGGATGTTGTTGATATTGCATCTGATGATATCGATAGAAAAATGCTTGAGGCAATCGGTTCACAGCAAATGAATCGCTTAAGCTTAATTGATTCTGCTTTAGGAAGAATTGAGCAAGGAAAGTATGGCCTTTGTATGAAGTGTGGTAAGAGGATACCAGATGAAAGACTTGAAGCTATACCATATGCAGTATTATGTATTGACTGCAAAAGTATGGATGAAAAACAAAAACGGTATAGCTAAAAAGTTGCAACCCTATATGTCTGTACTGTGCCAAACACCTTTTGTTAGGTATTGTATAGATGTATAGCCAGCTTGTTTTGCTATTTGTAAAGCAGCAGGGAAGTGTTCTGTTAAATTTTTATAATTATGGCAATCAGAGTTTAGTGTAATTGGTACATCCTGTGCTTGTAAGATTGTCAAAAAATCTTTTGAAGGGTAGGGTTCTTTTAATCCTACTCTTGTCATTCCACCCGTGTTTATTTCTACCACCTTATTAGTTTTTCCAAGTATTTTAGCTGTTTCTTTCAGTTCGTTCCTATACCAAGAATCATTTTCATCAAAAAAGTGTAAATCTCCGTTTCTTTTACGAACTAAGTCTATATGTCCTACAATGTCAAAGTCACAGGTTAGTATCATTTGTCTTTGTAGGGCAAAATATGTTTGAATTGCCTTTTTTGAATTTCCCGAAAAATATTTTTCTACACCTTGGTAAAATTCGCTTGGAGGGCCATCAACAGTAAAGCATCCATTTTGGGCTGACTCTTCACTTACAATGTAATGAACGCTACCAATAATGTAGTCAATAGGATAATCTTTATATGATTGCTTATCACAATAGGAAACTGGTGGCAAAAAGTCAGCTTCTATACCGCTTAATATTTCTATCTTACCCGCATATTCATTTTTTAATTCTTGTAAAGTAGAAAAGTATTCATCATAGTTTCGTGTATCCATATGCCAAAAAGATGAAAAGGGAAAAGCCGTATGTGATGAAAAGCCAAGTACAGCCATCCCCGTACGATAAGCTTCATTGGCCATTTGCGCGAGACTATTTTGCCCGTCACAGAATGTTGAATGTGTGTGATAATTATACTGATACTTCATAGAAACTCCTGTGTTTTAATGTTCTGGGGCTACAAATAATATAAAATTTGTAAATATTTCTGTGAATGTTTTTAAAGCCATTCGAATTGTTTGAATATCTTTATTTTTCGCGGCTCTCTCAATTACAGAGCCAATTCGAGCGAGGTTTTCAAGTGATAAAGTTGCAGAACTTCCTTTAAGTGTGTGTCCGATTGAAACAAGACTTACAAAATCTTTTTCTTTTAAAGCTTCTTGTGCTAAGTTTAGAAAATTTTGTGTTTGAGAAGTGTATTGGTTAATGAGTTCTTTGCCAAGAGCAATATCACCTCCAACAGTATCCATAAAATCTTTCCAATCCCAAAAGTCTGTTGTTTCGGTTTTTCCTAGCAGGGTTTTAATTGCGGAACTTGCACTGGCGTTATTGTTTGCCCGTTCTTTGTTGCTTGTTAAATATTTTGATAGTAATATACCGACATCTTTTCTTTTGAATGGTTTAGTTAAAACATCATCCATGCCGTGGCTTTTAAAAATATTAACCTCTGAGATATCATTAATAGCAGTACATGCAATAATAATTCCTGTATACCCTTTTTTTCGAATTTCTTTACTAGCTTCTAAGCCAGATTTTATTGGCATCTGAATATCCATAAAAACAATATCAATATCGCCATTATTGCTTATTTCATTTACTGCATCTTGCCCATTAGAGGCAGTAACAACTTGAGCTCCGAATTGGTGTAAAAATGTCTGCATTAGTTTTTGATTAATTGGGTGGTCTTCTGCTACTAACACTGTTTTATCTTCAATTCGTAGCACTTCACCATGATTGTTTTCCAAATATGCATTTGGAAGTTCTTCAAGAGAGTCGATGATCCCAAAATGAGATGGAACATTAAAGTAGTTTGCTAAAAGAGAAGTGAGAGAGCTTAGTTTTATTGGTTTATAAATATAGTTTTCAAAGTATTTTATGATATTACTTTTTATGCTACTTGTAGCTTGTCCTTCTCGGACCATCAAAAAGCACTTTGTGTTTTGAAGTTGTTGGTTTTTTCGTATTTCCCCTGCAAGTTCCCAGACATCCATGTCAGTTATTTGTGCATCTATAAAAACTATGCTATATGCTGCATGCTGTTCTGCTTTTTTTTTCATTTTTAATAGAGCTTTTTTGCCAGAAGAGGAGCTGTCAATATTTCCGAGTTTGAGGGTCTTTAATTTTGAGTACAAACTTTTTAGAGATAATATTTGGCTATCAACAATTAAAATAGAAGTGTCTTCAGGAATATCAAATTGTGAAACAAGTTTAATTTTTTCTTCAATAATTGTTCTCGGAAAGGCATGTTCTGATATTTCAAGTGGCAAACTAAACCAAAATAATGATCCCTTGTTTAGGTGAGACTTCATGCCAATTTTTCCGCCCATAGCTGTTACAAGACTTTTTGAAATAGATAATCCTAGGCCGGTTCCGCCATATTTTCTTGTTGTGGAGGCATCAACTTGATAAAAGTCCGAAAAAATTTTTTTTTGGCGATCTTTTTTTATTCCGATTCCAGAATCATAGACTTCAAAGAGCAATATCGAATTATTTAGACGCTGAGAAAGCTTTATAAATACATAACCGCTAGGGGTAAATTTGATGGCATTTTTTATTAAATTAAGTAAAACTTGTTTGATGCGTGTTGGATCGCCTAGAATGTGTGTTGAAAGGGTGTAATCAATATCGGTGATTATTTCTAAATTACGAGAGTGAGCTTCAAGCGACAATAATTCTGAGATTTGCTCTGTAATTTCTATTGGGTTAATAGTTATTTTTTCTACAGAAAATTTTCCTGAATTTATTTTAGAAAAATCGAGCAAATCATTAACGAGCGTTAATAATACGTCGGCACTAAAACGCATCTGCTGTACATAATCAATTTGGTCACTTGTTAACTTTGTTTCAGTTAATAACTCAAGGGAGCCACTTATTGTCTGTATGGGGGTTCGAAGTTCATGTATTGTGTTAGCTAAAAATTGTCCATCTATAATAGAATCGTTTTTTTGTTGCATATTCATGCACTAAGCCTTCGTATTTAATACTTCGATAGCCTTGTTAATTATTGCTTCTGGTTTTAGAGGTTTAATAAGGTAGCTTTTTGCACCCAAACTCAAAGCCTGCACAACTGAAGCTTTTTGTGTAGCATTTGAATAAACAATAACAGGGCTTTTGTATTCTTTTGTCCGTAAATTAATAAGAATATCAAATCCAGATATCCCTGGCATAAATACATCTAAAATGACTAGGTCAAAAACTTTTGTGTTTGTTGCATGTAAAAACTCTGAACCAGAAGAAAAAGATACGACATCGACGTTGATAGTTAAAAAAACTTTTTCTAATAAGGTTCTCACTACTGCATCATCATCTACTACAGCAAACACCATTTTTTCCTTTTTTTCTCCAGTAGGATCTAATGCTCCTGTTTCTGAGAAAAAGCGCATTTCTACTAAGCCTTCTCCAATATCTTCAGTGGCAGAAAGTATTTTATCGCTTATTGCATCTGTAATGTTCGAATCTTCGTGTTCATTAATAAGTGATGCAAGCACACCTGATAGGTCGGCAACAACTTCTATTTCATTATACTCTTCATGGCCACTAACAAATTCTCTTGTAAAAGTATCAAGTGACAATATTTTAATATGTTTATGCTTGATTCTTGAGTCGCTAATGACATTATTTAAAAGTACTTCTAAATTAGCAGAGTCAACAAAGCTTAGTGTTAAGTTTGTTAGCATCAAAACTATTTTAGGAGTGTTAATTTTATTGGCATCAATCAACTCGCTTATTTTATAGCGAATCATGGCAATTTTATCTCGATTTAGTCCTTGCGCAATTTCTATAAAAATAATGTTATCATTTAAATGGGTTTCCATTATGCATGGAGTCGCATCGATTGATAGAGGTGTTTTTAAAACTCGCCCGATAGAGTCAAAAAAGAAGTCAAATTTTATTGGTCTGTTAAAATATTTAATAACTTTAAATGGTAATAGTTGTGCTAATAATTCGGGGCTTAAAGCAGTTCCTGTTATAATAATGGGGATTGATACTGCATTTGGGTTATCCCGTTTTTTTTGCAAATAATCCATTAGTTCTGGGAATTTAACTTGTAAGTCAATAATAACCAAATCAGGTAGTATCGATATAGTTTTTGTAAAGGCATCACGGCGGCCATTTGCAATTGAAACATCAACTCCAGCAGTCGATAGTTTTTCTTTGAGATAATCTCTAAACAGAGGAGGTGCATCTATTATTAACACGTGTTTCATATATACATAATAACCCAATTTCATTATAATGGCAAGTATGAAAAGTGTAATTGTATTACTTGCCGAAGGCTTTGAAGAAATGGAAGTTGTTCTTCCTATTGACTTGCTGCGTAGAGCAGGTATAAATGTTGACATCATAAGCATGAATGATTCATTGCTTGTAAGAGGTTCTCGTAATATAGTGCTTGAAGCAAACTTGCTTGCAGATAATATTACAGATGAATACTTAACTCAGCATCAAATACATGCCGTGTACTGCCCTGGAGGAATGGAAGGGAGCAAAAATCTAGCAAAACATGCTTTCACCAAAAAAGTACTTCAAAAAGTCTTAGAGGATGGTGGTTTTGTTGCTTCCATATGTGCTGCTTGTATCATTGTATTAGGCTCTTTGGGCTTAATACAAGGGAAGCGATTTACTTGTTATCCAGGAATGGAAAAGCTAAAACAACATGCCCATGAGTTTGATGCGTCTTTGCATACTACTGATGAAGTTGTTCATGATGGGAATATTATTACTTCACAAGGTCCCGGGACTGCTCACCTTTTAGCATGTAAACTTATTGAATTACTTGTTGATAAGGCTACCAGCGAAAAAGTTCGAACAGAAGCGTTGTTTAGATAGGAGCATTCTAAGTGGTACTAAAAATAACTATAGCGTACAAAAGTGTGATATAATAAAAGAATGAAAAAATTTTTTATAATAATTAAGAGTATTTTTTTTATAGGTATATTAACCGTTGGGCTTACTTTTTATGTTAGAGCGGGAGCGAAATATAATACTATGGAAGTTGGCTTCTATGGCCTTTCTGATGAAGTTATCCAAACACTAATTGCATGGATAGATGAGCGTAATATAGATTGGCGCCCAATCATCTTAGATTCTACTAAACCGCTTGATGAACAAATAAAGAGCCCTGTTTCTTATAACCTCTTGTTTACTTCCGATGGTAAAAATATGGATGCTATTTCGCCATATGTTCGAACGGCAAAAACCGATAACTTGATGGTAATGCCAGTACCGATACGTGTTTCGGTAAAAACTGGGGGCAGATTAACTGCTACTCCTATTTTAGCAGATCATTTTCAGCTCTCATATAACGTAGATGTTTTACGTCAGCTTGGGGCAACAATGCCAACAAATTTAATAGATCTTGAGTCAATAGCGCAAACAAGTTTATTAAATCCTACAAGAGGGTCATTTTCAGCCCCTATACTTTGTGCTGGTGCTGATGATGATGATTTAATTATGTTTTTTTCAGCAATGCTCGAAACTTTGCACGGGTATGAAAACTATGAAATTGCGCAACTTGTATTAGAGCAAACGATAGCAGACTTAAAAAGAAATGAAGAAGTTTTGTTTGATACTTTTTTTGAACTTCCACATGTATATAATACTCTTCAGTACATATCAACATGGGAAAATAGACGGCTTTTGAGTTCATCATGGCTGCAATTATCTCGAGAAGATGTTGTGATAGCAATGGAAAACAAATCACCTGTTTTTGCTTTTTTCCCCTTTACAACGTATAACAATTTATCACAGGGAGTTAAAAATACCTATGCAACATGGTATATGCCTTCTGGGAATAATAGAGAAACGAGATATTTGGTTGCCCCTACGGTTGTTGTAATGGAATTCTCATACGTAAAATCTCCTTTGCAATCAGCTCGTCAAGCAGCAAAAAAAAATGAGCTAGCAGCATCATTAATAACAGAGCTCGTTTCTGGATTAAGTCAGGCAGGTTTAAGTGAGGGTAGTGGCCTAGTTCCATTAAACTCTACAGCACTTGCACCAAATTTACCTACTGCAGAAACTCGGCAAATATTTGCTTTATCTGATGGGATTATTCCAGATATTGCCACAGCAGCTTTTGATTCTATAGAGCATAAAAACTTGTTTGCGCGTAGATTGAGGAGTGCCCTTGTTGAAGTGAAAAATGAAAACTAATTAGTTTGTTTTAGGAATTTATAGAAGAAGCTTCAACGGCGAGTTTATCACACATTTCATTATACTTGTCACCGCTGTGCCCTCTCACCCACTGCCATTCTATAGTAAATTTTGAAACAAGATCATCCAAATCAATCCATAAATCTTGATTTTTTACTGGTTTTTTTGCAGCAGTTTTCCAACCATTTTTTTTCCAGTTTATTATCCACTCGTTAATACCGTTTTTTACATATTGACTGTCGGTTACAATAGTTATAGCTCTTTGGGATAAATCTGGCCGCATCGAAATATGCTTTAAGCCTTCTATTACAGCTATTAATTCCATACGGTTATTGGTGGTAAGTTTTTCCCCGCCACTTAACGGGAGTTCAGATCCATCAACTAAAATTATCGCTCCCCAGCCACCAGGGCCAGGATTACCTGAGCATGCACCATCTGTGTATATTAGAATTTTTTCCACTTTATATTTCTCCAGAATATTAAGTTTTTTTAAGCAAATCTCTTGCCATTTACCCAAAAAAATAGTATCTTTATTCTACATACATTGGCTATCTATGCACAAT
The DNA here is from genome assembly GCA_964369855.1 of uncultured Treponemataceae bacterium. GTDB lineage: Bacteria > Spirochaetota > Spirochaetia > Treponematales > Treponemataceae > CAYJFX01. The sequence continues at coordinate 18,443 of CAYJGO010000028.1, forward strand.
GTATACAAATACTAATCTATGCACAGTGTACCATATTTTATGCTCTGTGCCAAG
>CAYJGO010000029.1:0-17731 GCA_964369855.1 uncultured Treponemataceae bacterium
AATTTCACCACGATTAGCAACTAATAATTTTTTTATCATTGTGTATTATATCCTAATAAGAAATAATGGTTGCTCAAATTCAACCAAATCACCTGAGTCTACAAGTACTTTCTCAACTACTCCATCAACTTCTGCTTCTAACGTATTCATCATTTTCATTGCTTCTAAGATACATAAGGCAGATCCTTTGTTTATTTTTGTACCTACTTCTACAAAAGGAGGTGCGTCAGGAGAAGGTTGTCTGTAAAAAGTCCCTACGATAGGGCTTTTTACTTCTATCAAGTTAGCATCTGTCGTTTTTGTAGAGGTGCTTTCTGTTGCTGGTGCGCTTGAACTTGTAGGAGCTGCAGCTTGTGTTACAGGTGCTATAGGAGAAGCGGCCATCATTGGTGCGGCTTGAACAGGTACTGATTTTGCAACAAATGCACCTTCTTTTTTTAGCGTAAGTTCTGAATCCCCTACTTTATAGCTTAGCGAAACTGTTTTACTTGCGTCAAATTTCTTTAAAATTTCTAATACTTTATTATGATCCATTTTTATACCTCTTTATTGTTATTTTTAGCCCAGTCAAACTGTGCTTTTTTTATATCGTGTCCATCCGAGCAATATCTGCCTCGTAATCAATTCCTTCTATGTCAAATCCACTTGCTGCATAAAAATCGTGTCTGTAGCCAGCCAAATCGATTGTTTTTTCTGCATTTTCGTTTGTTACGGTTGGCATAAGGGCATCAACCTTTGCTTGTGTATCTGCATCCATTTCCCAGTCATCAATACGAATACGATTTTTTTCATCAACAGGGATGGTATCATCTTCTCTGTATAAGAAGCTATCATACATTCGGTTTATTTGCTCAATACAACCTTCGTGGGTTCCTTTTTCTTTCATTACAGTGAAGAGACTTGCAAGATATAGTGGGATTACAGGAATAACCGCACTTGCTCTTGTTACAAGCCCTTTGTTTACTGAAACAAATGCTTTTCCGTTAAAGACTTTCATGTTGTCTGTTAAAGTATGCGCTGTTGCTTCTAGGTGTTCTTTTGCTTTTCCAATTGTTCCGTTTCTGTAAAGTGCATGTGTTGCTTCAGGGCCAATATATGAGTAAGCGAGAGTGATACAACCGTCTGCAAGTAGATCAGCTTTTGTAAGTTGGGCAATCCAGCGTTCCCAGTCTTCACCACCCATTACTTTAACTGTTGCAGCAGCCTCATCTTCTGTTGCTGGTTCTGCACTAACCTGTTTAACTTCACTGGTAAAGGGATCGATTGTTGTTCCTTCAAATACCTTCCCAAATGGTTTTATAACTGATTTATGCATAATGCCTGTTTCAGGATCTACACGAACTGGGCTTGCTAGAGAATACACAACAAGGTCAAATTTCATGTTTTGAGCCTTTGCTTCTTCGATTACTTGTGTTTTAATTTCGTCTGAGAATGCATCTCCATCGATTGTTTTTGTGTAAATGCCTGTTTTTGTTGCAGCTTGGTCAAAGGCAAGATTATTGTACCAGCCGGGGGTTCCGCCCTTAGTTTCGCTTCCAGCCTTTTCAAAAGAAACACCGATTGTAGGTGCCCCATACGCAAAAGAAGCTACAATTCTGCTCGCTAGTCCATAGCCATTTGAACAACCTAAAACTAATACATTTTTTGGCGTATTAGGTGTTTTAGTATGTTTCTGTGCTCGTTCTTTTGTGTATTGAATTTGGTCTTCGACTGATTTTTTGCAACCCTGAGGGTGTGCATTGATACAAACGTTGCTTCGTACCATTGGTTTAATTACCATAATAATTCTCCTATAGAATTTATAATTTAATGATTGTTTTATGGATTGGTATAATAAATGGTAGCTATTTTCATAGCCACCATTTTTCTTAAAAACCCTGCAGGTAGCAAGGCTTTAGACAGCTTGGAGTTTGATTATTTTGAAACCCCATCAACGCTATACCATAAAACACCTCAAAATGCATAATGTTACACAATTGTACAAAATTTATGCATTTGCTCCTACTAAGCACATCCATTCTGCTTCAGCTGCTAATGTCTCACCAATATAGGCTTTTCCGGACTGTTTAATCATTCTTGGCGAAATGCGTAAATTTGTTATTTCCATACGCACTTTGTCACCAGGGCGAACTTGAGAACGGAATTTTACTTTATCAACAGTTCCTAAAAAGAAAAGAGAGCCTTCTGCAAATGTTTTTTGGTAACTTAGTGCTGCTCCACCTGCTTGTGCCATTGTCTCTACTAATATAACTCCTGGCACAACAGGGTATTGAGGGAAATGTCCTTTGAAGAAAAACTCATCCTCAGTAAAAACATGTTCACTTATGCTTCCTTTTTCATCGCATGAAATTATTTCATCTACAAATAAAAATGGAGCCCTGTGTGGAATTAATGATTCTATATCTTTTGTTACACTCATATAAATCTCCTTACTTAGTCTATTTGTTTAAATACTACAACACCGTTGTGTCCACCGAAGCCAAGAGAGCCAGACGCTGCACAGGTTATTTCGCATTCTACGCCTTTGTTTGGTACATAGTCGAGGTCACAGCCTTGCTCTAAATCTGGTTCTGTAAGATTAATTGTAGGAGGAGCAAAGTTTTCGTTAATTGCTTTTATTGCAAAGATTGCTTCTAGTCCACCTGCAGCACCTAAGCAGTGACCTGTCATAGACTTTGTTGAAGAAACTTTCATTTTATATGCATGGTCTCCAAATGCTTTTTTAATCATGGCTGTTTCAGATGGATCATTGATTGGAGTAGATGTTCCATGTGCGTTGTAGTATTGCACGTCTTCTGGTTTAACTCCAGCATCTTGCATCGCAAGGGTCATTGCCATAGCACCTGAGTCTCCAGATGGGTCTGGACTTGTTAAGTGATAGGCATCGCATGTTGCTCCATATCCTGCAAACTCTGCGTAGATTTTTGCACCACGAGCTTTTGCATGTTCGTATTCTTCAAGAATAAGAATGCCTGCTCCTTCTCCCATGATAAAACCGCTTCTTTTTTTGTCGAAAGGACAGCAAGCTGCTTGAGGGTTATCATTTGATGCTGAGTTAAGTGCAGTTAAAACGGTGAAAGAACCTATACCGAATCCGGTAATTGTTGCTTCTGTTCCGCCTGATATACATATATCTGCACGACCAGCTCTAATTTGGTCAAGGGCTGCTCCTAAAGCATCTGTTCCTGATGCGCAAGCTGTTACCATTGTTAAGGATGAGCCATGTATACCTAATTGCATGCTAATATTTCCTGCAGCTTCGTTTGGAATAAACAAAGGAATACTCATTGGTGGAATTCTATCAGCACCAGATTCAAAGTACTTTCCAAATGCTGATTCATAGTATTCAAAGCCCCCAATGCCGTTGCCAAGCATTACACTTGTTTTGTATGGGTCTAAATTTTCTTTCTTTAAACCTGCATCTTCTAAAGCTTGTTTTGTAGCCGCTACTGCAAATTGCGTAAAGCGTCCCATCTTTCGAGCATCTTTTTTTTCGATGTATAAAGATGGGTCAAAGTCATTTACTTCTCCTGCAATTTGTACTTTATAGTTTTCGCAGTCAAAATTGGTGATTTTTCCAACACCACTTTTTCCTTCTTTAACACCTTTCCAAGTTTCTTCTAATGTGTTACCAAGTGAGGTTATAGCCCCCATTCCTGTTACAACAACTCTTCTCATATAAATCTCCTTGTGTAAATAATTTATAATTTACAATGTATAATTTATAATTAGTTTTATTGAAAAATGAAAGATACTCGCTATAGCAAAAAAATCTAATAATTTTGAAACGAGTAACAATTGTACATTATCAATTATTAATTATACATTAATTACGCACCCATTCCACCATCTACGCCAATTACTTGACCTGTAATATATGTTGATAAATCTGAAGCCAAAAAGATGGTTGTGTCAGCAACTTCTTTTACTGTACCAGCTCTTTTTAGAGGAATTGTTTCAAGCCATGCTTTTTGTGCTTCTTCATTAACTGCTGCAGTCATTTCCGTTGCTATATATCCTGGAGCAATCGCATTTACACGCACTCCGCGGCTAGCTGTTTCTTTTGCAAGGCTTTTTGTGTACCCGATAAGGCCTGCTTTACTTGCACTATAGTTAACTTGTCCACCTTGTCCATGGATACCGACAATGCTTGACATGTTAATAATAGAACCACTCCTTTTTCTTATCATATCTGCTGATACAATTTGACTTGCGATAAAAGCTCCAGTGAGATTAATTTTCAAGACATCTTCCCAGTCTTCAAGTTTCATTCTAAAAGAAAGCCCGTCGCGAGTAATTCCTGCGTTGTTTACTAATATATCTAGCCCGCCTGATTCTTCTAGTATTTTTTTTACTGCAAGGCTGAGTGCCTCAGCATCTTTACAATCTGCGCATACTTCATGAAATGCAACATTGTGTTCTTTTGCTAGGGCTTCAAGCTCTGCTTTTGCCTCTGAAGGCTTTGTGCAAATACCCCAAACGGTACATCCTTCTTCAATAAAACGTTTTGCAATTTCTTTTCCGATTCCTCGGGAAGTTCCAGTTACTAATGCCTTTTTCTTTTCTAATAACATATTCTTTCCTTTATATATCTAATAAGATTTATTGTATATCTTGCAAAATTAATTGTAACTCATCAATTTTACCTGTTGCATTGCAAGACCAACCTTCTGTGAGGTCTGTTTTTGCTGCAAACCCACTGTCTCTCCATAGTCCGCAAAGAGTGGAACCTGGTCCTACTTCTAATAGCTTCCACGCCGCATCATCTTTCATTAGATTAGCCATGTTTTTTTCTATTGTAGTCCATAATACAGGGTGCGTAATATGTAAAACAGCATTTTTTTTAGCCTCTTCTCCGCTGGTAACAAGATCTCCTGTAACATTTGAATAAAGAGGGATTATAGGATCTGAAAAAGTAACAGACTCTAATTCTTTTGAAAATTCTTCAGCTGCTTTTTGCATAAGGGGGGAATGAAAAGGTCCTGCAACAGCTAGTTTTAATACTCTCTTTGCACCAGCTTCTTTACAAACAGTTTCTGCAATAGAAAGACCTTCTGCAGTTCCCGCAATTACTGTTTGTGATGGGCTGTTCATGTTTACAGGAAAAACAATCCCCTTTTCAGTATGAGGCTTCAACGTTTCGATTACTTGTTCTGGTGACAGCTTTAATACTGCTGCCATTCCAGGAGTTTGGCCTTCTGCTGATTCTGCTGTTATTGCATCACATGCAGACTGCATAATTGTTCCGCGCTTTTGAACTAAGCGAGTCATTGTTTCAAAATTAAGAACACCAGCTGTGCATAAAGCTGAAAATTCACCTAAGCTAAAGCCGCATGTTGCACTTGCCTCTATTCCATTTTCTTTTAGTACTGCCATAATTGCTTGAGAGGCAGCAGTAATTGCAAGTTGACTTTTGTCACTTCTTGAGAGTTCTGCTGCTTCAGTTTCCCATAATAGGGCGGCTATATTTTCGCCTGAGATATCACTCATGGCCGTAATAACATTGTGTGCAGCAGAATATTGCTTGCATAACTCCTTTACCATGCCTTGATATTGTGCACCTTGGCCTGAAAATAAAAATGCATACTTGTTCATATTTTATCCTTTGCTTGACATTTTAATGTGTAAATGTCATTATAGCAGAAAACTAAAAAAAGTCAAGCACAAAGGTAAATACATTTTTGCTATAATTTCATAATAATAAGTAAAAAAAAACTGTAAAAATACGGTTTATATGTTACAATAGTAGAAAGGAAGAGAAGATGGATAAAAGAGTAAAGTTCCCTTTAGCGCTGAAGCTTGTATTACTTAATACAACATTAGCTGTTTTTGCGTTAGCGGTGCTAATGACGCTAGCAACATACTTCATTCGTTTAGATGTACAGTTAGCAGCAGAACAAAGTAACCACGCAATTAACTCACAGGCAGCTGATATAGCAGTATATGAGTTTTCAAGTAAAAGAGATAATGTTTCATTATTCGTAACGGCTCTTTCAGCAATAGGATTTGACGATCTCTCTATACCATATTTCACAGACTTATTTTTTGATGGCAATGAGGATATTGCTGTCGTTTGTGTTCCTGATGTAATAGAATTTATAAATACAGATTTTTTTGATACGTATGAAGTAGACGCTGCGGCATATGAAAATTTTTTACTCGAAGGCGCTTCATCAATAGAACGAGCTATTCAGGGAGAACAAGTTGCACTGAATTCTACTCTTGCATTTGGCGTTCCAAGCATTGCATTATTACAGCCATGGGAAAGTGATGGTAAAGTGCATGCATTAATAACTATTTTTTCAGTGGAAGCGCTAGCAGAGACATTTGGCAGCGGGACAACCAATTTATCTTATTTGATCAATGATAAGAATGAAGTGCTTATACACCCAGATGTTGATTTTGTTTATTCGACTGCAAATATGTCGAAAGTAACACTTGTAGAACAAATGCGCCAAAATAATGATTCAAATCGACAAATTGTGTTTATTGATGATAACACAGAATATTTTGGCTCATATACAAAAATACCTATTGGGGATATTGCCATAATTACAACGATAGAATCTAACTTAGTTTTTGAAGGTGTTGATGCAACATTATATCAAAATACTATGCTTGCCATGGCCATTCTTTTTGTGTTAATTATGCTAATGAGGTTTTTCTCAACTTCAATTACAAAACCTGTAACATTGCTTACAGAAGCCTCAGAGCAAATTGAGAAAGGGAATTTTTCGATAGACTTAAAACCACAAGGCAATGATGAAGTGGGGCTTTTAACATCTCGATTTATAAGTATGTGTAAGGGGTTGGAAAGTTTTGGCAGGTTTGTTAACATGGATATTGCTTTAAAAGCCATAAAGGGTGATTTGGAGCTTGGTGGAGTGGTAAAAGATGTAACGGTAGTTTTTTCCGATATAAGAAATTTCACTTCGATTTCTGAAAAGTTAGAAGCTACAGAAGTTGTTCTTTTTCTAAACGAGTATATGAGTAAAATGGAAGAGTGTGTTACTAGTAATAAAGGTACCGTTGATAAATATATTGGGGATGCTATTATGGCTGTGTGGGGTGCTTCCTCAACTGAAGGTAATAATAGATCTGATGCACTTAATTCTATTCGCTCCGCTTTATTAATGCGAGCCGCTTTAATAGACTTTAATGAAGGTCGAGGTAGTGAAAGTGCTCCATTGATAAAATTTGGGTGTGGTATTAATAGTGGGCCAGCGGTTGCGGGGCAAATGGGTTCTTTAAAACATATGGAATATACCATTATTGGAGATACAGTGAACCTTGCTTCTCGCACAGAAGCTTTAACAAAGATATTTGCTACGGATATCCTTATTGCTGAAAACACCTATGAGCTTGTAAAAGATGAGGTTGTGGTAGAAAAAATGCCTTCAGTTTCAGTAAAAGGGAAAAAGAATCCTGTTGCAATTTATGCAGTTATTAATATGCCAAAGGAAACAAGTATACCTGGTGCAGGCAGTAAAGGCCCTAAAACGCTTCAAGAGGTTAGAAGTATTTTAGGGTTGAAGGAACCTGACTTCAAGAACGTAGATGTGAATGAAGAAGAGAGGAAGTATAAAATTGACTAAAAAAGGGCTTTTGCATTTAGCAAAAAACTTCAAAAAGATAGTTAGAAATGAATTATCGGATACAAATGAAGTAGATGTACAAATACAAAGTTCTCTAATAGATATGAAAAAAAATGATATCAAATTCGAAGATATGGGAGAGGATCATTCTGAGTATACAGGTTTTCCGTGCGCCACTAAAATGGCTTCAGAAGAAGTAAGAGGAAAGCTTATTCCTTTAGCTTGGTGGAAAAAAGAAAAATCAAGTAAGATGCCGCGTGAGCATGAATTAGTTAGTTTTTTAAAGTGGAAAGGCCAATCAGAAGAAAAATATGAAGGAATAAAAAAAACCTCTAAAGTTCTACTTTCAAAGCTGGACTCATGCCAAGAGAATGATGAAGTGGAACTGGTTGAAGAAAATAGTGGTGATGAAGGCCTTGAGATTTTGCCATTTGAAGAGGAGAATACAGAATCCGACTTTAGATATAGTTATGCAGATTTGGCGTATGGGATACGCAATGAAATGCTGATTGCTGAGGTGTCTTCTAGCAAGGAAAGAACACTGGAAAAAAGCGGTGAGATAACAAAAAACCAATCATATAGTCGTCAAGCAGAAGAGTGGGAAAAAATAAAGCTCAAGAGAAGACGCTCAGGAATTTTTGCAGATGTGTTTACAGTTATTTTTTGTTTAGTTGGAGCTCTTATGAGCATAAGTGTTTTTTATGACTCATTTAATAGGACTTTGACGAAAATAGATGAAGAGCCAATTGCAGTTATAACGTTTAAGTATAATTCTGCCCAAAGAAAACTTTCTGACAGGATTTTGTGGGATAGAGTAAAGCAAGATACTCCTGTGTACAACGGGGATATTATTAGGACGGCAGATTTGTCAGAAGCAACGATTAGATTTTTAGATGGGAATACAATAAATTTGTATGAAAAGTCTTTAGTTCAAGTGTTCTATTCTGATTCTGGTGCAAATATTGACTTTAGTGCAGGTGAGATATCAATAAATACAACAACATCTAGTCCAGGCTTAAATTTGACAAGCGAAGGAAACAGCATTAGTCTGGAAGCAGATACTATCTTAATAGCAAATATAGATGCAGAAATAGTTGATGGGCAGGTCGATAGTGCTTCAAGTGTACCACTAGTATTGCAAGTCTCAGAGGGAGTGGCAACCATCACTGAGGATAATCAATTAGCAGAACTCGTCGTTTCTGCAGGAGAGGCAGTGATTGTTGCTGAGTCTGGCATAGTTCAGGGAAGACCTTCTGTGTCAGTTATTTCTCCCACTCCAAATGCAAAGTATTTACGGCAAATGAATGAAAGTGCTATTGTTGAGATTAGTTGGGTTGTTCCCTCTGACGCAGTTGAACAGTATGTTTTTGAGCTATCACGGCAGAAAAGTTTTTCTCGCTTAGAACAGCGACAAGATGTGACAGACATAAGCTCACTAAAATTAAATTTAACTGATGGACTGTGGTATTGGCGTATATATTCAAGCGAGCCAGAAGATGGAAGAACAGGAAAATTTAGGGTTATTGAGTCTGTTGCAACAGAGCTTATAAGGCCAACACAAAATGAACAAATAGGCTATACTTCTCTCTTACCTACAGTTCGATTTGTATGGAGTGACAATAAGTATGCCGCTGAATGGAAATTGGAAGTATCCGACAGTGAGTCAATGCAAGATCCTGTAGTTTCGCAAATTATAGGACGCACATCGAGTGTAATAAATACCTTAGGTGAAGGGAAATGGTATTGGCAGGTTACTCCCATATATTTAGATGGAGTTTTTCCTGATGTTGAAGATAGTTCGGTTAGTTCACCCGTGCAAGTTTTTGATATTAGTCTACATTCACAAATAACTTCTGTTAACTTGCTATCACCTCAGGTTGATAGTTTTATCAATAAAGAAGAAAAGCAATATTTTTCATGGGAATTTAGTGATGAAGCTGATTTTTACACAATAAAGATTAGTGAAAACGCTGATATGAGAAGACCAATTATAGAACATAAAACAGAAGAGAACTACTATATCGATGATGATTTTAAGACAAAGTTTGAAGATGGCTTGTGGTATTGGTCGGTTACAAAAACTGATGGAAGAGGAAGAGAGTCTTCCATCGGGGAAATACGGCCATTTTGGGTGATAGATGGAGAATTTTCGTATTCCATAAAAACTCCACCAAATAATGAAATTCGAACAGAATCAACTATTGGAGAGACACTTTTTATCTGGGAAAATAATATCCCGTATGATACCTATTTTCAAGTGGCAGCTGATGCAGGCTTTACAGATGTTATTATTAATCAAAAAACAGAAGGAGCCTCAATTACAGGTGTCAGCATACCTGTAGGAAAATGGTATTGGCGCATAAATAGTATACATAATGAAACGCAAAAAGAAATTAGCACAAAAGGTAGTGTTCTATATGTTGATAATACACCTGGAGAAGTTGTATTGCTAAAACCAGCCGCAGACTCTGTTTCTGTTGTAGCACCAAATAATCCTATAGAGTTTTCATGGGTAGAAGTTGACCAAGCAGATTATTATGAAATAAAGATTTATAGTCAAAATACTGATGAAGATTTGGTGTATGAAAATTTAAATGTTAGTGATAACAGTACTGTTGTACATATGAATGATTTACTACCAGGAAGGTATAGGTGTTCCCTAGTTGCAGTGATACTCGAGAACCCTTCAGGAAAAATACAGAAAGGAGATATTGCTGAATATGCTTTTAGCACTAGAAATATTGAGCCTATATTATTGCAGGGGCCAAGAGATGGTTATTCTATAGATGGAGTAACAGCGTTAACCTCTCCTCCTTCTGTTCTGTGGACGAGTAGTGAAAAAGTTAAAACAGCAGAATTTGTTCTTTCTGGAAGTGAAAGAATTTTAAACAATGCCTTGAGACAAGGATTCTTACAAGATGATAGTTCTCAAATTATTTTCCGCGTCGATAACCCTAGTACGACAGTAACCCTACCACCTTTAAAGAGCGGTACCTGGTATTGGACTGTTTTTGGAACATCAGAAGAAGGATATAATATAAGCTCTTCACAAGTATACAGTATTGTCGTAGAGTCAGTGGATAAATTGGCATCTACTGTAAATATGCATCCGAGTGATAATACCTTATATAATGCAGAATATTTATCAAATAATAATTATATAGATTTTTCGTGGGAGAGAGTTGCACAGGCGAATTATTACCTTTTTGAGTTGCGAAATGAGAGTGGTGAAATAATAATTAAAGAGCAATTAGAAGAGCCCTTCTATCAGCTTACAGACTTGCAATTATTAGACCGCGGTCGATTTACATGGACAATTGAAGCACAGCGGTTGCTTCCACAGGGTATTGAGCAAGAAGGTATAGTTGTTTCTTCTAGCTTTATTATCGATTTACCACAATTGCAAACGCCTCAAGGTAAGACAACAGGAGATTTATATGGGTTATAATAAATACAGGGTATTATTTATTATCCTACTTATTGGCGTAAGTACTGTGCTTGTCGGTCAGGAAAAAAGTAGTAGCGGAGCTGTAAGTCAAAGAATTTTCTGGGATGAAATTTCCTATGCATCAAGTTATGAAATTGTAATAGAGAAGTTCGATGAAATTGAACAGTGGAAGCCGTATGAAATATATAGAACACAGGAAAATGAATTAATTCTTTTTTTGGCGGCAGGACTATATCGCTATAGTATTGTAGTTTTTAATCCATTGAACAAAGCAGAGCCTGCTTCTCCTTGGTTTGAGCTTTCAATTAATAAGGCCATTCAGCCTGTTGTAAAAAAATTGCTAACAAAACAAGCGGTTTTGCCAGAAGCAAATAGAGGACAAATAGCTATTTTAGCAGAAAACATAAGTGATAAAACGGTGTTAAACTTAGTACATTCAAATGGAACTATTATTAAAGGAACTATAGTAAGCTATGACAATGATGTGGTGCATGTAGATTTTGATGAAGAGCTTTTTGAAAAAGGTACGTATGTGTTGGAAGCAATTAATCCTGGAGGTCTTGTAGATTCGAGTAAGCGTTTCAGAGTGAAAGATGAAGAAAGCTATGATATGTATTTAACAGCTGGTTACGTAGCGACAGCTTTTGCTCCTGGTGGGGAAATTGTTCCACAACTTGTAACAACATTTTTGCCAGTTGGCTTTCGTGTTGCTTTTGATTATTCCCCCTTTAATGTTGATTATGGTGAATTAGGGTTCGGAGCCTCTTTTGTTTATGTAGCATTAAAACAACAAGCTATGGACTATAATGTTCATGGTGATTTGTTTCCTATATCCGTAAACGCGCGGTATAAACATTTTCTGGTTAAAGATAAGCTGTATTTTAATATATATCTTGGCGGTGGGCTAATGTATTTGCATGATTGGTATACAGAGGATGTTGGAAGTATTCAAAAGGCCCCATTGCAAGCCATTGGTATTTCTCCTATGGCTGGAATTTCCTTTCAGGTGCTACTCTCAAAATCTTTTTTTGTAGAGCTGGGGTTTGATTATTATGCTACATTTTTTCTCGGTGATACATATTTACAAATGCTAATGCCTACTGCTGCAATGGGGCTTAGGTTTTAAAAAGAAAATGATTTTATACTAAAAATTCAAAAAAAAGATTGACAAATTCATCTTTTTGGGCTTACAATATAAGTAGAGAGAGGATGTTGCTAGAAATGATCGACATGGAGGATTCTTATGAAAGATCGTTTAGCACTTACTTATGTTTTTTTGACAGTTTTTTTTCTCACCTCATGTGACTTATTTTTTACAGATGTATCGGGCCTCTTAGAGCAAAGTGCAGATGCAGGCAACAAAGGAGCAGTTTTAGAGCATGTCGTTGAGGGTCTTAAGTATGAGTTACAGTCTGATGGAACTTACTCACTCTCTGGTTCTGTTTCAAATATAGAGCCTATTCTTATTATTCCTCCTAGTGTTAATGGGATAAAAGTTTCAAGGATTAGTAAAAATGCTTTTTTCAATAATCGATATTTAAAAGAAGTATTTATTCCTTCCTCAATTAGTTCAATAGGAGACAATGCTTTTAGTGGAGCTAAAAGCTTACAGTCTGTGACCATTGAAAATGGAGTACAGGAAATTGGGAATAGAGCCTTTTCTTCAATAGGCGTAATTGAGAGTATTATTGTTCCTGGCTCTGTTTCTTTTGTCGGCGAAAATGCATTTGAAAATTCTTTCTTAGATATTTATTTGGATATTCCAGATTTTGCAGTAAGTCCATGGGATCCATCATGGGATACATCAGTGGTTAATCGTTATAATTGGGACGCATGGCATGAAGTAAAGTTTAATACGAAGGGAGGGAGCCCTGTTTCTCCTTTGCCTGTGTTGGTAAGCTCAAATACAATAAAAAAGCTTCCTGTTCCTGAAAAAACCGGATGTGTTTTTGACGGCTGGTACCTTGGGCAGGATTATAAAAATAAATTTAATGAAGGCGTTAGCCGAGTCAGTGCAGATATTACTCTAATTGCAAAGTGGGTAGAATAAATAATTAGGTTTCAAAAAATACGTATAGTAGCATCTTGAAAAAAATCAGTAATGTTATACTCTTTATGAATCTATGTTAAAAAGGAAGATACATGAAGAGTATAATGTTTATTCTATGGGGTGTTTGCGGAATTTTAAGTTCTTGTGACTTGTTTTTTGCAGATGTTTCAGGTTTTTTAGACTCATCTCAATTTGATAAAGAAAATGTGCAAAATGCTGCTTTTGAATATGAGTTAAGCTCGGATGAAAGCTTCTATAGTGTTAGTGGTTAACAGGAGTTGTGGTTATTCCCGAATCACACAGTGATGGTAAGCCTATAAAGGAAATACAAGACGGCGGATTTACAGCTAATAAAAATATAACAGAAATTATTTTGCCAAATTCAATTGAAGTTATTGGTGCTGGGGCTTTTAATGGTTGCCCTGAGTTAGAAAAAATTTTTATAGGTAGCGGAGTTAAGACTATTGAAATCCAGGCATTTGGAAACTGCACAGAGGTAGACTTTATTATTGTTCCAGAAACACTTTCATCTGTAGGAGATGATGTTTTTATGAATTGTGATGGGCCATGTTCTAGTTTAATACTTTATTATGAAGGAATGTCAGCCCCCGAGTTTTTGGATGAGTATGTAACTAAGGAGAAAAATACTTGGCATAAAGTAAGTTTTGATTCTCAGGGAGGAAGTATTGTTTCTCCTATTCCAGTCTTAAAAGTAAGTAATACAATCGCACTCCTTCCTGTTCCTACTAGAGAAGGGTTTGTTTTTGATGGGTGGTATTTTGACACGGATCTTAGTGTTAGGTTTAGTGAAAACGATACTGTGGTTGAAGCAGATATAACTCTATATGCAAAGTGGAACTAATATTGGAGAAACGATACATATATTCTCCATAATTTTTCTTTTTTAGTAAGAAATATCTTTATTTCATTTTTTTTAACTTGACATCAAAAAAAAACCATGTAATAATATACTAGCATTTTTAAAGGTGCTAAAAAAAGGAGCGGCTTGATAGGTGTGGTGTGTCCTGTCTATCATACACAGCAGTGTCGTGTTACTGTCACATCTGTGAGCAAACGCCCTCGATGAAACTTCATGATTATGAAGAAGGCTAGGAGATATTTTAAATGGCTAAGGTTATTTCAGCTAATGAAGCAGCTATGCTGGTAAAGGACGGAATGAGTGTTATGGTTGGAGGTTTTCTTGCTGTTGGCTCACCTATTACTGTAATAGAAGAAATGGTAAAACAAAATCAAAAAAACTTAACATTAATAGCAAATGATACATCTTTTGTTGATAAAGGTGTTGGTAAAATGGTTGTGAATAAGCAATTTAAGAAAATTATTACATCCCATATTGGAACAAATAAAGAGACTGGAAATCAAATGAACAATGGAGAAACAGAAGTAGTTCTAACTCCACAGGGAACTTTAATCGAAAAAATAAGGCATGGTGGTGCAGGCTTAGGTGGCTTTTATACACCAACTGGTGTTGGGACAGAAGTTGCAGAGGGAAAAGAGACAAAAATTATCGATGGAACCGAATACATTTTTGAGGCTCCACTCCATGCTGATGTTGCTATTATTCGAGGTAGTATTGTAGATAAAGCAGGGAATGTTTATTATAATGGTACAACCCGAAACTTCAATCCACCAATGGCAACTGCTGCAGATATTGTAATAGTAGAAGCAGAGAAGTTGGTTGAAAAAGGTGAAATTGATCCAAATAATGTAGTGACACCTGGTCTGTTTATCGATTATATTGTTGTAGCAGAATAAGTATCTTGTGGTAGTCAAAAAAGCATTAAAAAATAGGTATAAAAGAGATATTTTGGAGGAAAAGTAATATATGGATGCGAAAGAGATAATTGCTAGAAGAGTTGCAAAAGAATTAAACGATGGAGATGTAGTTAACTTGGGAATTGGGTTGCCTGGCCTTGTTTCTAACTATGTTCCAGAAGAATATGATATTACTCTACAAGCAGAAAATGGTCTTGTTGGGTTAGGACCTGCTCCTGAGGAAGGAAAGGAAGACAAAGATATAACAAATGCGGGTGCAATGTTTGTTACTGCAAAGAAGGGAAGTGCCTTTTTTGATTCATCTATGTCTTTTACAATTATACGTGGAGGTCACGTAAACACAACTGTTTTGGGTGCTTTGGAAGTTGATGCTGAAGGCAGCCTTGCAAACTGGAAAATTCCTGGAAAAATGGTGCCTGGCATGGGTGGGGCTATGGATCTCGTTGTAGGAGCAAAAAAGGTAATTGTTGCAATGCTTCATACACAAAAAGGAGAGCACAAGATTTTTGAAAAATGCAGGCTTCCTTTAACGGCTTATAAACAAGTTGACTTGATTGTTACTGAGCTCGGTGTTTTGGAAGTTACCAAAGATGGCCTGTTGTTAACTGAATTAGGCCCAGGGGCGACAGTAGAAGATGTTATTAGTGCAACATCTGCAAAAATAAAAGTTGCAGAAAACTTGAAAACTTATGACATCTAAGGTTATTTTGTATTAAAGTTTGCTTATAATTACATAAGCGATTTAATAATAAGGGGCTGAGCATAGTATTGTCTATGCGCGTTATGAAGATAGAGCGTTGCTCAATCTTCATAAAAAGCTCACAAAGTTTTTTCTAAAAAGGGGAAAAGAGTTATGTTTAAACGTTTTACTAATGGATGTGTAAAACTAATGAGTCGGTATCTTCCTGACGCATTCTTATTCGCTATTATTCTTACTTTCGTAGTATTTTTTGGCGGAGTATTCGCAACAGGCCAAACTCCTGTTGCAATGGTAAACCACTGGTACAAGGGTTTTTGGAGTTTGTTAGCATTTGCAATGCAAATGTCTTTTGTTGTTGTTTCAGGTAGTGCTATGGCACAAGCGCCAGTAATTAAAAATGCTTTACGTTCAATTGCTATTGCAGCAAAAACACCAACTAGAGCAATTATTTTTACTGGTCTTATCGCAGCAGCAGCTTGCTGGTTAAACTGGGGATTTGGTCTTGTTGTTGCAGCCTTAATTGCCAAAGAAATGGCTAAATATGTAAAAGGTTGTGACTATCGATTGTTGGTTGCAACAGGTTACTCTGGATTTATCGTATGGCATGGTGGTTTTTCAGCTTCTATCCCTCTAACACTCGCTGGTGGTGGAGCTGGTGTTGAAGCTGTAACTCGTGGTGTTGTTACTGCAGCAATTCCTATTACAGAAACTATTTTTTCACCTGTAAATATTGCTATTTCACTTATTCTTGGTCTCGGTCTTCCATTCGTAATGTTAGCTATGAAACCAAAAGCAGGCGAAGTTGTAGAAGTTGACCCTGCATTATTAGTAGATGATGAAATTCCTGCAAAGCCTATAAATGTTCCTGCAGATAAAATCGAACAAAGTAAAATTGTTTGGGCTCTTACAGTAATTTTAGGATATGCAGCAGTTGTATTATACTTTTTTAATAGAGGATTTAACCTTGACTTAAATATTGTTAATGTAATATTCCTTTTCACAGGTATTCTTCTACATGGTTCTCTTAGAAGGTATATTGATGCAATTTCATTGGCAATTTCAAATGCTGCTGGTGTTCTTCTTCAATTTCCATTCTATGCAGGTATCATGGGTATGATGACTGGTCTTAATGGCGATGGTTCTTCTTTAGCTATTATTATGTCTAATATGTTTGCATCATTCTCAACTGAAGTTACATTCCCATTATTTACTTTCTTAAGTGCTGGTATTGTAAACTTCTTTGTTCCATCTGGTGGTGGTCAATGGGCTGTACAAGCTCCTGTTATGATGCCAGCTGGACAAGCTCTTGGGGTTAGTCCTGCAACTACAGCTTTGGCTATCGCATGGGGTGATGCATGGACAAACATGGTTCAACCATTCTGGGCACTTCCTGTACTAGCTATTGCAAAGCTTTCAGCAAGAGATATTATGGGCTATTGTGTAATTACACTACTTGTAAGTGGTGTGGTAATCTGTGGTGCTTTCTTAGTTAACGGATTGTTTTAGTCACTACATAGTTTTATAATTATGTAAAACTCATTATGTTGCCAAAGAGCATAGTCTTTTATCAAAATCAGATATGAGACTAGCCCTTTGGCACTATTTTTAGTATAATAATGTACATATATTTTTCTTGGAGGAAAAATGAAAGAAGTAGTAATTGTAAGTGCTGTGCGTACTCCAATTGGATCCTTTATGGGATCTTTGTCTGCAGTATCACCTGCAGATTTGGGAACGGCAGCTATTAAAGAAGCTTTAGCACGAGCAGGTATAAAAGGTGAAAATGTAGATGAAACAGTAATGGGTAGCATCTTGCAAGCTGGGCAAGGGCAAGGTATTGTACGGCAAGCAGCTGTTAATGCTGGTATTCCGGTTGAAAAACCTGCGTATGGTATAAATATACTTTGTGGATCAGGGCTTCGTTCTGTTATTAACAGTGCTCAAGCTATTAAGGCAGGTGATGCTGATGTAATGGTTTGTGGTGGAACAGAAAGCATGAGCCAATCTCCATATTTAATTAATGATTTACGTGCTGGGAAAAAAATGGGAGATGCTACTCTTGTTGATTCTGTAATTTTAGACGGTCTAACTGATGCTTTTAATAACTACCACATGGGTATTACAGCAGAAAATGTAGCTGA
>CAYJGO010000030.1:0-17707 GCA_964369855.1 uncultured Treponemataceae bacterium
ATACTACTTTGACTATATTCTGATGTAATTAAGACATTCACAAAAACCTCCTTTACTCATATTGAACAAATGCTTAAATATAAGCATTTGCTCTTCATAAATAATAAACCCTAATATTTGATTTGTCAAGAGTTTTTTTAAAAATTTGAGACTTTTTATTGTGAAATATTTCTCATTAAATCACAAAATCATGTAGAAATAATTGTTTTCACATGAATATTTCTTGACAAAAGCTCATTTTACGTGTATCATATAGTAATTAATGTGATATTTTTCACACTAGAGGTAGCAATGATTCCTAGTCCTACAAAAAAAAGACTTATTGAACTAACACGTCTATTAAAATATGTTAATTACGAGTTTATAACTTCAATCGACATTGAACACTTAAGTGGTTGGAAAGACACCACTGTTAGAAAAGACATTTCATATGCATTGAAGTTGTATCCAGTAAAAAGCGCTTCAAATGGATATAAAAAAAACGATCTCTTACAAGCAATCCTGCAAACACTGCAAGAAACAAAGGAAGAAAAAAAATGCTGTGTTATAGGACTTAGCAAAATTGCCCAAGCACTTATACAATCAAAGGAAATTGACGCATCAGAATTTTTACTCGTAGCAGGATTTGATGAAAGTATAAATAGGGTTGAAACCATGAATGCTCCCTTTCCTTTATTTGTTTTACACAGACTAGAAGACATCATTAAACAATATGACATACAATATGTCATACTAGATGTAAACGATGAAGACGCACTTGCTCTTTCAAAGCGCCTTTCACTTTGTGCTATAAAGGGAATCGTAAATTACACAAATGCAATCCTCCCTGTTGGGGAGAACATAAAAGTTGAAAATGTCTCAGTTATTGCAGCTTTGCAAAACTTAGCATATTAATAAATGGAGAGTAAAAATGAAAGTGTACAATTTTTCAGCCGGGCCTTCTTGCCTACCAGAAGAGGTTTTAATGGATGTTCAAACAGAATTGCGAAACTACAACGAAACAGGTCAAAGTGTTATGGAAATGAGCCACAGGTCAAAACCCTTTGAATCAATTATCAATCAAACAGAAAAAACACTACGAAACCTAATGAATATAGGGGATAATTACAGGATTCTTTTTTTACAAGGCGGTGCAAGCACTCAGTTTTCTATGATACCCCTTAACTTAAAAAAGATTGGAAAAGCTGCATATGTAAATACTGGTGTTTGGTCAAAAAAAGCTATCAGTGAAGCAAAAAAATATCTTACAGTAGACGTAGTTGCAACAGGTGAGGACACGGGGTTCCTTGCAATACCAACCATAGGGTTAATTGAAGGAGATTATGATTATGCCCATATCACTCTCAATAACACCATTATGGGCACACTCTTTAATGAAATCCCTCTTACAGGGAAAAGATCTGATGGAAGCGATATTCCCCTAATTGCTGATATTTCTAGCTGTGTTCTGTCAGAACCTTTAGATATTTCAAAATTCGCCCTTTTATATGCAGGAGCTCAAAAAAACCTTGCTCCTGCAGGAGTGACCCTTGTTATCATTCGAGAAGACCTAATCCAAGACAGTCCTTTTGACTTATGTCCGACAATGTTACAATATAAAACGCACATCGAAAATGGGTCAATGTACAACACTCCTCCTTGCTGGAGTATTTACGTTATGGGAAAAGTTCTTGCATGGGTTGAAAAAGAAGGTGGTGCTATTGGAATGAAAAAACGTAACACAGAAAAGGCTCAAAGGTTCTATAGCTATTTAGATGAAAGTCCTTATTATAAAGCCCCCGTCGAAAAAGGGAGCCGCTCATTAATGAACATTCCTTTTTTAACTAAAGAAGTAGATGATGAAAAAGCAAAAACCTTGAACAAACTTTTTGTACAAGAGGCCGAAAAGCAAGGCCTTGTAAATCTAGCTGGTCATCGTCTTGTTGGAGGAATGAGAGCGTCAATATACAATGCCATGGGCCTCGACGCAGTAGAAGCATTAATTACGTTTATGGGAAAATTTGCAAAAGAACACTTAGCTTAATTACTACATACAGGAGAATAACATGTATAAAATACAAACACTGAATAAAATATCATCTAAAGGCTTGGATGAATTTGACAGGGAACACTATGAAATTGCATCGGAGATTCTCAATCCAGATGCAATAGTCTTACGCTCTGCAGATATGCACTCATTTGAAATACCAAAATCATTAAAAGCAGTAGCCCGGGCTGGAGCAGGGACAAACAATATTCCTATACCTGCAATGAGCGAAAAAGGAATTATTGTTTTTAATACACCTGGGGCAAATGCAAACGCAGTAAAAGAACTTGTTATTGCAGCACTCTTCTTTTCAAGCCGGCCTATTTTTCAAGCACAACAATGGGCAAAAACACTTGAAGGCAATGGGGCAAATATTCCCGATATGGCTGAAAAAGGAAAGTCGCAATTTGTTGGTCCAGAAATCAAAGGAAAAACGCTTGGCGTGATAGGGTTAGGAGCAATTGGGGCAAAAGTAGCCAACACAGCGAGTGAACTTGGAATGAAAGTAATTGGCTTTGACCCTTTTATTTCAGTTGACAGCGCATGGGCACTGAGCCGCGCCATTAAGCGTGCCGAAAGCTTAGATGCTCTTCTTTCAAAATCAGACTATATCACCCTTCATTTACCACAAACGGCAGAAACGAAGGCGTTAATAAACTCAGATCGTATAGCATCCATGAAAAAAGGAGTAAGAATACTAAACTTTTCTCGTGGTGGCCTAGTTGTTAACGATGATATAGTAGAAGCTCTTACAGAAGGCAAAATCGCCTGTTTTGTGAGCGATTTTACTGATGAAGTTTTATTGAAAGCCCCTCATGTTATTTGCTTACCACACCTAGGAGCCTCTACTCCTGAAGCAGAAGAAAACTGCGCAGTAATGGCTGCAGAGCAATTAAAAGCATTTTTAGAAACAGGTGCAATAACTAATTCTGTAAATTTCCCTCGCTGTAAAATGGATAACCCAATACCTCAAAACGGGACACGCCTTGCAATATCAAATAAAAACATTCCAAACATGGTCGGCCAAATCACAACGGTTCTAGCAGAAGCGAAACAAAATATTTCTTCGATGATAAATCACAACAGAGATGATATAGCATATAACTTGATTGATATTGAAGGAATGGTTACCGATGAGATACTTGCCAAGCTTGAAAGTATAGACGGTATAATTAATGTACGCAGTATTGTAGCAGGTGAAAATTAATAAAACTAGTCAATAAAAACAAAATGGCTGTGTTTCTTTTGGAATGCAGCCATAAAATTATTTTTATACTCTAAAGAATAATGTTGCAAGAATTCCCAATCAGAAGTAAAGTCTGGATTAACAAAGCCAATAACATTTTTACAATCTTTAATTCGCCGACTTAAGTGTAAAAAAGAAGTGGTAAAAATCTCAAATAATTCTACCTCAGCTTGTTCACTCATAACCTCAGTATCAGAGCAACCCCAAAATTTGTCATTTCCTGAAAAGCGCATTGGTACAATAATAACTTGCTTTTGACTGTGTTCATACATCTTTAATTCAGCTCGAAGAGAAGCTAAAAAAGCTTCGTCATATTCACCTTCACCACTTTTTTCTATTTCATCCCAGTACACTATTTTTTTGAGGCATGTATCTGAAGAGTCAAGATTATTGAAATCCATTCATTTCCTCCGTAGGACAAATAAAAAACAAATTTACACAACAACACCACTGCCCGTTTTGGGAGTGGTGCTTTGAGTATTAAACATAAATTCTCACTAAATTAGTCAGTGAGAATTTTAATAATTTCAGCCTTATCGCTTGTTGTTAAGATCTTTTGGCGTTTTTCGGCGCTTTTAAACAAAAGACTTATTTCTGCTAAAAACTGAAGATGTGGTCCTGTTTTATTTACAGGTGATAATGTCATAATAAAAATACGACATGGCTCTTGGTCTAAAGAATCAAAATCAACTGGATTGTCAGAAATACCAATACAAGCAACTAATTCATTTACTGTATCTGTTTTCCCATGAGGAATAGCGATTCCGTGCTTCATTCCTGTTGACATTTTTCTTTCGCGATCAAGCACACATTCTCGGGCTGCATTCTTATCAGTAATTTTGCCAGCCTTAATGAGGATTTCTAGCATTTCATCAATAATGCCTTCTTTTGATGTTCCCTTTAAGTTGAGTTCAACTGTTTCGGGAGTTAAAACGTTTCGTAAATTCATAATTCTATATTAAAGGGAGAATGGTCAAATGTCAAGGTTTAAATGCCAATATTTTAGTTTTTTTTTATAAATCGTAATTTTTACCCTATACATTACGCTAAGATTTTAAAAATACTCCACTCAACATAAAGTAAAACCAATGTATGTTCAAAATCTCTAAGATGTGTTATAGTATAGAAATGGATATTATTGAAAAATTTTATGCCGACGTTAAGCGTATTTTAAAACAGGACAGACTTAACAATGGCGGCAATTATGAATCCCTTCGTGCAAGTAAGGCAGTTGCTAAACACTTTTCATCTTGCAATAAGGATATAGCACCTCTGGCAAATTCAATAGCTGAATATTGGCTTGAAACATACATAGTTAATTCTGCAACGAAAGAAGTTGAGCCCAGTGAAAAAAATATAACATGGCTCGGTGCCGTACTATGCTTATTAGAAGGCGACTTTTTTACAAATGCAAATGATGAAGAAAAGAATATACTTTCAACAAATGATTGGAAAGAACTATGTAGTTTAGTGAATTATGAAGCCCAAGATTTACCTCTCGATGTATTAAGTTCTTTAATGAGTGTTTTTACAGAAAAGAAAGTTCTATGATATACGACTACACACAATATGAATCTTGCACCCAATGCCCTCGCTCTTGCAAAATAAACAGGAACAAAGGGCAAACTGCTTTTTGTAATGAAACATCTGCACTAAAACTCGCCTGCGCATGCCTGCATTTTGGTGAAGAACCTCCCATTACAGCTACCAATGGGTCTGGAACAATTTTTGTAAGTGGGTGTAACCTGGGATGTGTTTTTTGCCAGAATTTTCAAATTTCAAAAGAAGGCATGGGTAAAACAGTTGACTCAAAAGAGTTTTCACAAATTTGCCTATCATTACAGGAACAGGGAGCAGAAAACATAAATATTGTAACAGGAAGTCATGCCATACCCTCTTTAGCCCATGGCTTGCATGAAGCAAAGAAAAATGGTCTTATCATACCTGTTTGTTGGAACTGCTCTGCTTTTGAAAGCCTTGAATCCCTTGAATTACTTCGCGACGTTGTAGATATTTGGCTACCTGATTTAAAAACTTTAAATAACACTATTTCAAATGCGTTATTTTTCACAAAGGATTATGCTAATACGGCAACAAGTGCCATTCTAAAAATGATAGAATATTCTCCTCTTCGTTTTCGAAACGATGATGATAGCGATAAAATGCTTTCTGGAGTAATAATTCGCCATCTCGTACTTCCATCATATATGGAAGATAGCTATGATGTACTGGATTGGCTTAAAATTAATGCAGATGGAAAAGCATGTATTTCTTTAATGAGTCAATATACACCTGTCCAATCTGATGTTTCGAAAAAAGCACCAACAAGGTATATAAGTGAAGAAGAATTTTCAAAGCTCGAAGAAAAAATAAAAGAATATTGTTTCGAACACCTCTTTTATCAAGAGCTTATTCAAGATGATTCTTGGCTACCTGACTTTAATAGGACACAACCCTTTTCAAATGAACTCGCAAAACCAATCTGGCACTGGAACAAAGGATTTATTGCCTAATCTTTCAAACGCATAATAACGATTTTCATTTACAAATACCTTGTTATGGTATACAATGTATGTACTAAGATTTTATTTGCAAGAGGCAAAAATTATGATGGAATTCCATGTATCGCGATTCATTAGAGAAAAGTGTAATTTTTCTTTACCCCTATTCTCAACTAATGGGAATATTATTTTCTCTAGCTTTAAAAATGTACGCCTTTTTGCAAAAAAGATAAACGAAACATTTACCCCTATTGCAGAGCCAGAAAAATACATTAAAGCAGGTCAGTTAAATGCAATGGGTTTAATTGATGAGGTTTTTCACATTGTTTGCCATTCATTTAGAGACACAAAAAACAAACAAGCCTTTAATGAGCTCCATAAGCAATTAGAAACTAGTCTTGGTGAAAAACCCCTACATAATTTATTATTAGATTTTACTAAAGAGTTTCCACCTACACCTGTCTATCAAAATGAAATATCAGAAAGCGCTTATCTCAATGACGAAAAAAAGAAGAATAGCGTTTCTACTGTTGAAGAGTTAATGATTTTAATCTTAGCAAACGAAAACCCCGCTTTTGAACCATTTGGATTATTATTCAATGACAAAAAACTTAAAAAAAATCCCGCGTATAAAAAAGCATGGTCAATCATTCAATCATTTTTCAACTCGCAGCCTTTATATGGGCCGAATCATACAGATTTAATTTCTATGCTCCGAGAGCCAATCATTGCTAGCCCAGACTGCCTAAAAGGGCAATTAGATTATATTAGAACCCACTGGCAAGATTTTTTAGCAAGTAATATCATACGCATTCTTTCAGGAATTGATATGATTACCGAAGAAGAAAAACCAGGGTGGAGTGGCCATTTTTCAGGACCTCCTCCAATGGAAACATATAACTACGACTCATTATTAAAAGAGTATGAGCGGTTTAGCCCCGATAAAGATTGGATGGGTAATGTTGTTCTCATGGCAAAAACTGTCTTGGTATGGCTCGACCAACTTTCAAAACAATACGGAAAAGAAATAACAAGACTAGATCAAATCCCAGATGAAGAACTCGATAGCCTTGCTTTACAAGGGTTTACATCTCTATGGCTAATCGGTCTGTGGGAGAGATCATGGGCAAGTAAAAGAATTAAACAAATTAATGGTAACCCAGAAGCCACATCAAGTGCCTACAGTTTACATGACTATGAAATAGCAGAAAACTTAGGTGGATGGCCAGCATTAGAAGATTTACGCCAACGCCTTTGGTATAGAGGTATTCGAATTGCAGCGGACATGGTACCGAATCACACAGCAATGGATTCAAAGTGGGTCGTTGAAAAGCCACATCTATTTGTACAAAACAAAGAATGTCCATTTCCAACCTATTCTTTTGATGGTGAAAACCTTTCTTTAGATCCGCGAGTAAGTATTTTCTTAGAAAATAATTATTACTCGAAAACAGACTGTGCCGTTGTTTACAAAAGAGTCGATAACGCCACAGGTGACACGCGATATATATATCATGGCAATGATGGAACAGGCATGCCATGGAATGATACAGCCCAAATTGATTTTTTAAATGCTGAGGCACGTGAAGAAGTTATTCAAAAAATCTTACATGTAGCAAGAAATTTTTCTGTCATTCGCTTTGATGCTGCTATGGTTCTCGCAAAAAAACATATAAGAAGACTTTGGTTTCCTGCACCAGGACAAGGTGGTGACATTGCAAGCAGAGCAGAACATGCTATAAGCGATGAAGCTTTTGACGCTGCAATTCCAAACGAATTTTGGCGAGAAGTTGTAGACAGAATTGCAACAGAAATTCCCGACACGCTTTTACTGGCAGAGGCCTTTTGGATGATGGAAGGGTACTTTGTAAGAACTCTGGGAATGCACCGTGTGTATAATTCAGCGTTTATGAACATGCTAAAAAATGAAGAAAACTATAAATACCGCTCCACAATAAAAAATACTATTGAATTTGACCCGCAGGTCCTCAAGCGTTTTGTAAACTTTATGAACAACCCCGATGAAGAAACTGCAGTTGCTCAATTTGGAAAAGGCGACAAATATTTTGGCGTGTGTACAATGATGGTAACAATGCCAGGTTTACCTATGTTTGGGCATGGGCAAATTGAAGGCTTCGGTGAAAAGTATGGAATGGAGTATACAAAAGCTTATTGGGATGAGCAAAAAGACTATGATTTAATTGACCGCCACAAGCACGATATTTTTCCTTTAATAAAAAAGAGGTATTTATTTTCACAGATAGAACACTTTCGCTTTTATGATGTGTGGTCAGATGAAAACATCAATGAGAACATTTTTGCCTATTCAAATAGGAATGAAAATGAAAGTAGTATCGTATTTTATAACAATGCATATGAAAGAAGTTCTGGGTGGGTAACACAATCATGTCAGTATGCTGTTAAGGATACTGATGGAAACATTCAGCTGCATACCCAACATATCGCTCAAGCAATAAACCTCACAAATGACACAAAACATTTTTGCATTTTTAAAGAACAAAAATCTGGCTTGTGGTATATTCGCTCAAGTAAAGACTTATACGAAAATGGTATTTTCTTATATCTCAATGGGTACGAATATCAAGTACTCATGGATATAACAGAAGTTGAAGACGATGACACAGGAATGTATCACGTCCTTTGCAAAGAGCTCGACGGAAAAGGTGTCAATGATATTGACACAGCCCTGAAAGAAGTTTTCTTAAAAGATTTGTACGCATCATTACAAAATTTTGCTAGCATTCAGTTTTTTGATGGCATAGCAGCACTATGTGCACCTCACATAAGCTCCGCCAGATTTAATCAAGACAAAAAGTCCATTACGGTTACAAAGCTATTAAATGATTCCAAAGAAGCAGGGCTTGAATACTTTAAAATGCTTGAAATATTTATTAATGGTAATTATGGTTCTTCTACGGTCCTTCCAAAAGGAATGAAAAAGAAAACGTCAGACCCTCTTGTGGTATGGGCAAAGTTTGAAAAGTCAATAAAAAAACTTATTGATTTTTGTGAACAAGGTAGAAGCACAGGTGAAAGCAAAAACCCTCTTATAACAATGCTTTATGAAAACATGCTTTCACGCCCCTATATGAGTGAAATTTTAGGCGGCTTTTGTATTCTTTTTACACTGCGTGATATACTTGGAGAAACAACAACAGCCAAAAACACTCGAAACCTTATACAGCTATGGTGCCTAGAAAGAAAGATGCGCGACATATTAGTAGCAATGGGCAAACCTTCAAAAGATATGTATAGCCACTTTAAGATGTTTTTATCAGTAACTGATTTTTGCGATATAAAAATAAATACCAAGGACTTGCAATTTACTGCTTGGAAATCTCTTGATAAGTTCATAAAGAAGGATGTTGCACAAACCCTTCTTGGCATGAATATGTTTAATGATATTTTATGGTACAATAAGGAGCAAGCCCAAGACCTAATATGGGCTACTATAATTTTATACACTCTTTTTAGCGCAAAACCAAGCCAATATTCAAGCATTCAAAAGCTATGGGAAACTATTTTACAAAGTATAGAGCAATCTGAATATAAGGTTAAACGCCTCTTGGAAATACTAAAACCCAAAACTTTGGCTGCAAAAAACCCAAAGAGTACAAAAAAAGTATAATATTATGATTTTAGTTCTTTGAGAATATCTTCTATAGCTTGCAAGTTAGCTGGGATACATTTTTTTGGCTTTAAAGGTGAAAAAACACTTTCTAGTTTCTCACTCATTACTGGGCCTTCACCACACATTGTTTGTATTGAATGAGTTGAAAGAGATGGATCCTTAAATGAAACTAGCACAAGTGTAGTGCCATCCTCTTTGGTAATTAAGCCCGTTTTTTGTGCTGCAGCAAAGGCCTTTACTGTTTCACTATCATATAAAACACCATATTGCAAAAACAATGATTGAGCAGCCTCTGTAAGTTCTGTATCATTTACACCATAGGGAAACACTAAAGCTTTCATTACAGCAGGGTTTGCTGTAAAAACTTCTTCGAGGCGTTCCACATTTGAAGGCTCCACTGGGTCAGCTGGTCCACGCCTATCAAGCGGTACAATTGAATCTAAAACTGAACATTTTCCCAGACTATCTTGTGTTAAGGCCGTGGTACAATTTGTTATAATTCCATTTAAAGGGAGTGCGTAGCGCCATGCATACATACTTGCTGTTAAGTTTCCATAATTACCTGCTGGCATTGCATAATACAAATTATCACGCAGCATATTCTTCAAGCGTGAAAAAGCGTACACATAAAAAAATGTATGCGGTAATAGCCTTCCAATATTTGCAGTGTTTGCTAGGGTTAAGGAGTAGTTTTCAATTAGTTCAGGCTTACTATATACACTTCTAGTGAGGTCATAACAAGTCCTTTTATCGCCATCAACTTCCACGGGGTAAATATTTCCTCCGTTCCAAATACAGTCTTCCTCTTTATACCCCTTTGAAGTTCCCTTTGCATATAAGAGAATAGCTTTTATGTTTTTCTTACCTCTAAGTGCAGCCGTAATAGATGCCCCTGTTTCACCATCTGTAGAGGCTAAAACAATAGCTGTTTTCTCTTTCATTAAGAGAACATGTTCAAGACAAGAAGCAAGATATGATAAACCAAAATCTTTATGATTACCAGTAGGCCCATGAAATAATTCTAAAACATGTAAGTTATCATCTAGTTTTTTTAATACTGGGCTAAACGGAAAGGCTTGATTTGCAATCGATTCACTTATTATAGGGCTAAATTCTTCTTTTATGAGGGCTGATGTTAAAGATCCTGCAATTGATGAAAAAGAAGTATTCTCATCTAAGTGCGAAACCCACGGACTTAGATTCTCAGAATAAGCTGGAACATACAAACCTCCATCCGAAGGAAGACATTTTAAAATTGCATCTGAAAATGACACTTGGTCAGATTTATTTCTTGTACTTATAAATTTCATATTTATACCTCTTACTATTTGTGTAATTGATACTTTTGAACAAAGCCTACAGGTCTATACGTCATTTTAGCTTGTCTCAAACCCTCATCGCCCAAATCTTGTTCTCGATTAATGTATGTTACTGTTTCAGGTAGAGCCTGCGCTGTAGCCCGATTAATATATTGATACACACCTTTATATTCATCAAGGCCTTTTTCAAAGTGAACTACGAACATGCTTCCATGTGCAATGTATTCCCCTAAAGCCCAACCAACTGGCTTTGAATCAGCATATATAATCCAGCCAGATTGGTCAGTAAAAGGCAACAAGGACAGCGCCCTTATACATTGCTCATAATCTGACTCTAGTCCAACAGGACGCGTTTTTTGCCACTCTTCTAATACTATCCCAGCATCTGCAGCAGTATGAATATCTAAAATCTTTACCTCACACTCGTATGTTCGCTCAAAATTATTAGCCAAGTTTCTTTTTTTATGCAATGATTTTCCAGAAAGGCTTGCAAGTTTTTCTCGCAAATACAAATAATCATCATTATCTCTATCTTCTATTGGCAATAACCCTAATTCTTCAAATATGCTATTACATGAGTCATATACATCTTTAGAAAGATGCTTCCATCTTCCGAATTTATCAAGTAATGTCACAATGGCCTCTTTATTTGGACATCCTCCAAAAATGCAAAAGAAAACACCTTCTTTATCTTTTCCGGTTAATGCATATAAGTTATTTCCAAGGTCAGTAATTTCATACGAATATTTTTTTTGGTGAAATAATAGAGTGAGAAATGTAAACTCTGAAACGCCACTTTGTAAATTATTTAAATACGGATACAACTGGTTGTGCATATATGAAGTAATTGGCTCAAAATTAGGAAACAACGGTATACGTTTCATATCTACAGCATACTCTTTTTTTTAAAAAAAGTCAAAGAAGAAAGTTTGTTTTTGTATAAGTTTTTCGATTTTAATGAAATACCTTTTTACTAACTAATTACTAAGCTAGTTTTTATAACATAAATACCCACCTATTTTAATAGATTTTTTTTTATTCTTATGGTAAAATAGTATATGTTTGGAGGTCATTTTATGAACACAAAAAAACTGCTTTTTTGCCTAGGATTTAGCGCTTTATGCCTTTTTACATTTGCATATAACCCCCCGCTATCAGGCGAAAATGTATATTCTTTTTCAAGCCCTTCGATGCTCACTGGTGAAGCATCAGTAGCAGGCGGTTCGTTTTTTCAAGTAAATCCAGAGCATCTTAGCTTAAATCCTGCTCTTGGAGCAACTGAACAACGCGTAATTGTTTCCGCAGGATACTCTGCCCTAATTGGAAAAAATAAAACAAATAATTTTGGACAAGCTTTTACACTTGGTACTATAATTCCAACCCGCTTTGGTGTTTTTTCTTCTTCTATGCAAGGTGCCCTCATGCATTTTGATGATATGAATTTGGGAGATAGCCTTACAATCAGAGGAACATTCTCAAAAGATATTTTAGATTCGCTTTATGTCGGCTTTGGTATAGCAGGTGGGTTTGGATCAGATTGGGCATTATATGCAGATGTAGGTGTTGTGTATGTAATGGACGAGATTTCATTCCTTCCATTTATGAGTGATGTACGATTAGCGGCATCATTAACGCAACTAGGAAAAACTTTTAATCCAAATGTAGCTGGTGTAAAAGGTCCTGACACAAGTTCTACTGCATACCCAAGTGCTATTACACCTCGAATTGGCTTTGCAGGCACTCTTTTTGAAGTTGAAAATGTTGTATCAGGCATATCATTTGATGTTTCTTTTCCAGCTGTCCAAAATATAGTCTTCGATACAAATCTCCGATTTGAGTTTTTTAACTTAGTTAGTATTTCAACGGGGTGGCAATTCAATTTACTTGAAACAACTCAACATAAAGCCAATTATTATCCGAGTGTTTCAATTGGCATAAAATATGACATCACCAGTGATGATGACTCATTTTTAGCAAAGCAGGGTCTAAAGGAAAATGGGTTAACAGCAGCAGGTGCTTTTAAGGCATTAAATAATGATATTGTTGTTACTTCTGCAGGTGCCTCTATCCATTTAGGACTAGAAGATACTGAAGCCCCAGCAATTATTTTATGGGAGGAATAATGAATAAGTACATTAATACTAAACATATAAAGAGGGGCATACTGCTAATAGCACTGCTTTTTATCACCTTTGAATTGCTTGCTCAAACAAGAGAGCCTGTATACATTTCACCAAACAATGATGGTGTGCAAGATGAACTAACAATTCCTTTATCAATTCGAGAACGTCGCTACGTTAGTGAATGGGCTTTAGTTATTGAGGACTCTAATAATAACGTTGTAAGGACGGTTGGTAATAAAGTTGCCCTACCAGAAGACTTAAACTTTTTTAGTTTTTTCCGCCAATTGTTCGCACCAAAAGAAGGGGTTGCTATTCCAAGCGAAGTTGTGTGGAACGGTGTGTTTGACTCTGGAGAGGTTGCTCCTGACGGTACATATACTTATTTTGTTCGTGCTACTGACGACAATGGAAACGAAAGCAGAACTTCTTCATATACGGTTATTGTTGATAATACAGCCCCGGTTGTATCACTTAGACAACCTTCGGAAAGTGCGAAAATTTTTGGAGGAAGCAATCGTGAAGAAATTGTTATTTCCCAAGATGGATCTCAAGAAGACCTTTGGACAGGGCAAATACTTGACAATAAGGGTACTGTAGTACGAACGTACACTTGGGAAAACTCATCTCCTCAACAATTTGAATGGGATGGCAAAACTGATACTAATGTAGCAGTTGAACAAGGTGTGTACTCATACCGAATTGTTTCTAAAGATAGAGCAGGAAACATAAATCAAAGTGCTCAAGTTACAAATATTATTTTTGATGCAGTACCTAGAGCAGTAAATATGATGGTACAAGGAAGTCCTTTTTCACCAAATGGAGACGGTGTACAAGACGAAATAGCAATCTTGCCTTCAATGTCTACAACCTCTGGCTTAATTAACTGGAAAATCGAAATAAACACGCTAAGCGGTCAAAATGTAGTATCATTCGATGGAACCGATGCACCGCCTCAAAGCATTCCTTTTGATGGTGTAGATAAAAATGGTAAAACATTACAAGATGGAAACTATCGTTTAACATTTACTGCTCTTTTTAGCAATGGTCAGGAATCAATAATAAACAGAAATATTACCGTTGACACAGTAGAACCTGTAGCACAAGTTCAATCAGACAAGACTATTTTTAGCCCCGATGGTGATGGAAGATTAGATACTCTCGTTATTAGTCAAAGTGGATCAAAAGAAAAATCTTGGCTCGGAGAAATCGTAAACGAAGCAGGCCAAACAATTAGAACATGGGAATTTGGTGAAGAGCCAACGCAAACAGTAGAATGGAACGGCTTGAGTGATGACGGTCAAGTTGTAGATGGATTTTATAAGTATGTATTAAGTAGCACAGACTTAGCAGGAAACACAAAAGAAGTAATGACAACTGCAATTGAGTTAAACACAGGAACAACAGAAGTTATTCTTACGGTAAGTCCTGATGCATTTAGCCCAAATGCCGATGGTGTTCAAGATATTCTCAATTTCTCTCCGATTATCAGAACAGATACAGGCATAGCAGACTACTCTCTCATTATATTGGATAACAGAGGAAAAACCGTTAAAACCTATAGTGCTAACAGAAGCTTACCGAGAACACTTTCATGGGATGGACTATCTGATGATGGATCAAAAGTATCAGATGGGACCTATACAGCAGAGTTAACTGCCACGTCTAATAACGGAAGTCAAACAAAGGTAACAACACAAAGTTTTGTTCTAGACACAGTCTATCCTGAGGTAGCCTTAAAATCAGACTACACCCTATTTAGCCCCAATGAAGATGGAAACAAGGATAATGTTTTACTTGATATAGAAACGAGTAGCGAAGAATTATGGACTGGCACCATCCGCTCTAAGCAAACAAATGAAATTGTTCGCTCTTACAGTTGGATTGGCAAGGCTAACTCTTTTGAATGGGATGGTAGCGATGAGGCCGGCAACATAGCGCTTGACGGAGAATACACATTCACTCTTGCAAGTACTGATGCAGCTGGTAATAAGGCTGAAAAAGTTATACAAGATCTTGAAATTGACAACAGACAAGCAACTCTTTTTGTCACTCTAGAAAATGAAGCATTTAGCCCAAATAACGATAACGTTCTTGACAATCAGGTATTTGCGATTAGAGCCAGTGTTCCAGATGGAGCTGCCTCTTGGCAACTTAACCTTATTAACAGTGCAACTAATAGAAGTGTTAGACAGTGGAGAGACGACGGAACTGGAATTATTCCAAAAGAAATTCAATGGGACGGAAAAGATGCAAGTGGTAAAATTTTAGAAGGCGTTTTTACAGCAAATATTTTTATTGAATACGAAAAAGGGGATGAGATCGAGGTTACTACTTCAGAGTTTATATCTTCTATTACACCTCCAAAGCTAGCTATTCAAACAGCGCCTGAATACTTTAGCCCAGACAACGATGGTATCGATGATGATATGTTTATTGGATTGCAAGGCGAAAGCGCGGTTCCGTTTAGTTCTTGGTCATTTGAAATTAACGACCCTGAAAACGGAAAACGATTTTGGTCTACTTCTGGAAATACTTCTATAACCGAAAGAATTATTTGGGATGGTCGTAGTAACACAGGTGAGCTAGTACAATCAGCAGTTGATTATCCATACGTATTTACCGTTACCGATAGCATTGGAATGACCTCAACAATAGAAGGCGTTATTCCAATTGACGTACT
Organism: uncultured Treponemataceae bacterium; assembly: GCA_964369855.1. Classification (GTDB taxonomy): domain Bacteria; phylum Spirochaetota; class Spirochaetia; order Treponematales; family Treponemataceae; genus CAYJFX01. The sequence goes on from CAYJGO010000030.1 coordinate 15,548, forward strand.
TGTTATTCGAGTTGGTGATGTACTCAAAATGCAAGTACCGTCAATCATATTCAGAAGTGATAACGCAGACTTTGTAGGCAGAAACCAAGATCCAGTAAGAGGCTTATCACCTTCTGTTGTGGCAAACAACGAGCGCGTTCTAAAACGAATTGCAGAGATCTTAAATAAGTTTAAGGACTACAATGTTACAATTGAAGGCCACGCAAATAATGTTTCTGGAACCGAAGAAGAAGAAACGTCAACCGAAAATGGAAACATTCCACTTGTTCCACTAAGTGAAGACAGGGCAGAGTTTGTTAAAGACAAACTCGTAGAATACGGCATTTCAGAAAGCCGCCTCAGCACCGTAGGCGTTGGAGGGCGAGTAAGAATAGCAGACCTTGACGACAGAGAAAACTGGTGGAAAAATAGACGCGTAGAGTTTATTTTAGAAAAGTAGAAGATTAGGGGAGGCTTTGAGATAAGTCCATGCAGCTTGTTCTGCATGGACTTTTTTTGTGTGGGGATTTAACTTTAGAATAGTTATAGCAAAATTGGTAAACGTTCCAATAGCTTTTTGCGCTCTTTCCAGTCTGGCATGTGGGTAGCGACACAAGCATAAAAATGTTTAGAATGATTGGGATGCAAAAAGTGTACAAACTCGTGAAGTACTACGTATTCAATGCATGACCTTGGAGCTTCAATAAGCTTTTTGTTTAGCGTAATTATGCCTTTTTTTGTTGCACACGAGCCCCACCTACTTTTCATGTTTCGCATTTTAAGTTCTGGATACAAAATGCCATATTTTTTAAAAAGCTTGTGTGTTTTTTCCATCATTTGCGTGAAGTGATTTTTACATTCTTTATCAAAAAAACCATTTATTACTTTTTGCTTTATAGAAAAACTCATTACATCTTTTACATAGAGTTTTAAAAAGGTGCCATCATTTTCAACATAGTTTGTGCTTGACTCAAACACTTTTAAACGCAAGTGCTTACCCAAAAGATAAAAGCTTTCACCATTGATGTATTGTTTGTTAGAAGGCATTGCTTTTTGCTTTTCTAAAAACCGCTTTTTATTTTTTTCTATAAAATCTTTTTTACTTAGCACAAAAGAATCGATTTGTTGTATTGGCACAAAAGGATGTGCGGAGACTAAAACGCTACCGTCACGCTTTATGCGAAGATTGGTATTTTTTACCATTTTGCGCGTAAGCGTGTAGGTAATTGATGGGACGTTAGCCACTACCCTTTTTTCTTCAAATAATACGTGCATCTTAAAACCTTCTCAATGCAACAGTTTTTACACTTTCAATTATTTTATCAACTACATCAAATGAAAACTTATAACCTGTATTTTGCTCAATACTAAAAAACAAGTCATCAATATCTTGTGCAATTCGTGCGTGTATTGTGGTATTGTTTGACCAGTCAACTTGGCTATGTTTTTCAATAATATCTGTGATACCAAGCGTAATACTTACAAGCATATCTTCAGCATTGTCTACATTTTTTATTTCATTAAAAATGGGGGCAATTACACCATAAAATGCTTGAGCATGAACATTTGACTTAATTTTTTCAGGATATTGAATACCTGTTTTACCTTCAACATAGTCATTCATAATACTATTCATTTTGTTAAGATATTCTGCTTCTGTTATAAGCCTATCTTTATACTCTTTTAATGCATCTTTTATGCGCTTAGAAAAGCTGTCATAATACAAAGGATTTATTTCTCGTTTATCGGCGATACTCTTTGTCATACTACTTACAATTGCATCTGCCTTAGCACGTGAACTACCTAATTCTGAAAGTTCTTTTTCAAATTCTTCTTTATCTAAAATATCAATTGGATTGGTGAGCTGTTTTAAACCAACAACTGACAAGTGATTGTCTAATAGATTTTGCATAAGTGGTTCATACTCAAGATTGTCAATTGCTTCACAGTAGCGTATTTTTATTGACCGTCTAATTTTTGTATAAAACACAAAAGCCGACTTACATTCTTCCAGTTCTTTTCTATCAAACGTAGCATACGCTGTGTCAGAATTTAATACTGTATTTAAGTCTTTTCCAAAACGACAAAGTAAATCATAGAATTTTTTTCGCAATTCTTCGTCGGCTAAGAAGACTTCAACTTCTTCTGTGTCTCTCCTGTTTTTAACTGGCATAAATAAGT
>CAYJGO010000031.1:0-17266 GCA_964369855.1 uncultured Treponemataceae bacterium
GACCCCGAGATTACAAATCACGTGCTCTGGCCAGCTGAGCTAAGTTGGCGTAACAAGAAATATATTACACTAATTAAAAAAAAAGGTCAAGTACTATTAAGCAAATATTTAATAAAATTATTTCTTAAATAACGGTATATAGTTTTCTGAAATTACTTTTCCCCATGAATATTCTTGTTTTATATAGTTTGACGAGTATGAAATCATGTCTTTAAAAAAATCATTATCAAGTTGTATTCGATCGATTAAACTTAAAAGAAGGTTCGAAAGCGTAAGTGCATCATTATTATAAAATAAAAATCCTGTTTTTTCGTGAATTATTTTATTTAACCCCCCACAAGCATGGGCTATAGGTATTGTTCCATAAATTTGTGCAATAAAATCTTCTAACCCACATGGCTCAAAAAAACTTGGTAAAACTAAAAAATCACTTACTGCAACACATAAACGAGACAGTTCACTGTCATAGCCTTGAAAAAAAATAAATTTTTCTGGAAATTTCAAAGACATTTTCACATTTAATTCTTCCAACTCATTTACACCTTGCCCCATTACAATAAATCGAGCATTTTCATTTTTGCTCAGAACAAGATTTGCTGCCTCTACGAAAACATCAATACCTTTTTGGTGAACAATTCTACCATGAAAAGAAAAATACACTGGCTTTTCTGATAATTTTTTTGAGCAGTCAATACTCATTGTACCATACTGTATTATTCTATCTATTTTCTTTAAGTCGCTACAAATATGTACTTTAGAGTATTTTTTTAAGAAGTACTCCCTACAGGATTGCTTACCCTCAAGATCCTTTTTAAGAGGATTATACTCAAATGGCAATAAAGACACTTCCTTTTTTTCAGGATTATAAAAAGAATGAGCAATACCATTAGTAATTCCAAGAATTTTTACATTTCTATTATAGAATTCTAATGAAATGTCATCACAGCATTTATAATTTGGATCAGTTAATTCTTTTGCATGCCAAGGAGATACAGTTGTAAAGGTTGCATAATTTTGCGATAACAAAAATGGTTCTGGCTTCCTAGCTATACAAAAATCTTCAAAATAATCTTTTGGCATTTCAAGTAATTGAGATGCTTCTCTCACCGATGGTAGCTGACTTCTATATGCATTACCGGCATTATGAATAGTAACAAAAAATTTAGTCTTTGAATAATAGTCTGTGTATTGTAAATCCTTATGCGCAATAAAAGGTATAAGTGCACTATGGGAATCTTGGCAATGAATAATAGTAGTGTCTTCTTTAGAGAGAATGCCATAATGTAATACTGCCCGTTGAAATAAAATATTAAGAATCTGCGAATCTTGATGACCCTGTCCGCTTTTATAACTAGAGTTTAAAGCCTCTTCAAGTCGTGTATATGTATACACACCCATCTTTGAAGTAAAATTAGAGTTTACGATAAACACAATCCTAATTCCATTAAAAAAACCTTGTGCATACATCACTCGATACAACTTAGAGTCAACTTTTATTTCTGCAACTAAATGCTCTATAATGTCAAAATTAACAACATGATCAAGACAAGTACTCCCATACAAAGGAATAAATACAGTAACATTCAAACCAAGACAGTTTAATTCTCTGGCTAACGAAGTAGAAACATCTTTTACCCCACCAGCTTCAGCCAAACCAGAATACTCTCGCGTCACTAACCAGTATGCCGTTTTTCTTTTCATGTACTATTAATCCTTGTTAGCAAAATCAGGCCGTAAAACTTCTGCTCCGCCGCCATACACATGAATTGGAGTTTTTTGTAGATATGCAGTAACTAGTACTCTAACAACACTTTTTAATGAGCCGATTATATCAGGCTCTGTTGAACAAAATAATGCTGTGTTCAAGCATAGATTTTCTCTTCTTAACGCAGCAGCCGGGTTAAGAGTATTCAAGTCACTCGTAACGGTAAAATGTATTGAAACTAAATCCTCTTCGTCTAAATTATTTTTCTTAAATATTTCGCGTATCATTTTAGAAACATCAGCTTGAATTTGCGCTTGTGAATTTTCAGTACACCAAGCACCCCTTATACCATACAACCTATTTGTCACCATTACTCCCCCTATAAATATAGCAATCGAACAATAAAATAGTTACAAATTACTTTGAAAAATAATTTAAAAGTGTAGAAAAAAGAAACATAACTATACCTATCGCTATGTAAAGCACATACAATAACAGGTACCTTCCGTACTCAAATCTCTTTTTTAAAAACATATTATGTATCACCAATGATAAACCAAATAAACTAAAGAATAAAAGTATTACTGATATGATACTAACACTAGCCAATAGTAATAATTGATTTTTATCTAAAAAATTTTGCCAGTTTCCACTAATATAAAAAATGAAAACGAGAAATATTAATGCAAGTAAAAAAAGTACAAGTCGATTAGTTAACTTAAATAGAGGTGTTTTTTTTATGTGTTTTTCTTTTAAATACACTTGCACTACATCCTAATTACGTTATATACTACTATGTATACGGTTGAATTGCAAGGAGATTTTATGAAAAAATTTATAATATCACTGATTATTTTAGTTTTAGTTTTTTCTTTTGTATTTCTATGGGGCTGGACTGAGTTTTTTGTTCCTGTAGATAAATATGGGGTGATGGTTTCTAAAACAAGTGGTATAAAAAATGAAGTAATTCGCTCAGGCAATTTTTCATGGTCGTGGGAAAGACTCATACCAACTAATACAAAGTTATATGTTTTCTCAGCAAATCCACAAACCCATTCTAAAAACATAGCAGGCACTCTGCCCTCTGCACAAATTTATAGTAATATGCTTGAGGGAAATCCAGACTTTTCATACAATTTTAGCGTTGATATAATTCTAAATATTTTACCTGATGAATTACCAAGTTTTGTTGATAGCACAGGAGCAAATAATCAAGAGGATTTAGATGCATATTTAAAAATCCAAGCTGAAACTATCGCACACTCGACCATTCAATACATTCTCGAGCAGTCGATATCAGATATAGATTACGTTATTGAAGCTAGTTATTCAAACACACAATTAATTGACGCAATACATGCACAAGAAAATTTCCCTAACCTAAGCATATCAACAATAAAAGTTAATAATATTGCCCTACCCGATATATCAATGTATAACTTAGCAAAAAATACCTTTATGGCATACCAAGAAGCGATACAAGTTACACTGACTGAATCTGCTGAAATTCAAAGCACACAAGCAACAGAACATTACCTTGAATTAGAACGTTTAACTCAAATTGGAAAAGTTATAGCAGAGTATCCTCAGCTTATAGACTACTTGGCTGTAACAAATGGGAATTACTCTGTAGCTATTCCAACGAATAATTCTCAATAAGGGCCGTCATAAGTCTTTCTAATGTCCAAGAGCTAATTTCAAGTCCATATAATAAATCTTTATGTTGAGGTATAATTATATACTCTGATTTTTTTATAATAAGAAATGAAGCAACAAACCCATTTGAAAAAGAGACTTCGACTGCATGTTTTATACCCTCAGAATTACTTTCAAAATCTTTGTGCGCTACTTTAACTACATTCGATGATTGCAAACTAAAGATAGTATCTCTAGCCTTTTCAAACCCAGGATCCCCTCGTAGTATTTTAAAATCTCGATTTGCACTTTTAATTAATATAGACTCTATATCTCTAACATTATTGAGTCCTAAAATATAATCGGGTATGAATTTTGGATCAACCCAAGCATTAGGTGATGATAATAAAAATGAATAATAATCATCTGGTATTGCATATATTGTAGCATTGGCTGATGATCGTACATACCTATTTGCCGATGTAAAATCAGAAAAGCCAAAAAATAAGTGTGAGTATTCCTGTGCTATACTACTATTGCTTTCTAAGAAAATTAATTCATACGTATTAGCTGAGCCATTACCTTCAACACCATAATGCTCCCAATCACGAATATTATCTGAAATAATTCTTACTTGTACGCTTTCACTACTCAAGCGAAGCAACTCTTCTACCTTACCAAGAGTAATAGGGAAATAAATAGTATCACTTTGCCCTTGATATCCTAAAGAATTTTTGCGGATTTTTAGAAGTTGATCAGGTGAACCAGTTTTTATTTCTATTGTATCTACTAAAGGTACATAACGGGGATTTAAGAGTGTTGTTTGTATAAACTGTATATTTTTTCCAGTAGTACTGAAAAAGGTGCTAAAAACAGCAATAATAGCCAATATAGCACTAATGATGTATACCAAAATAATTTTTTTACTTATAGAAATTACCATACTAATACCTTTTTTTCTTTTGTGTCCTTATTACAAGAACACAAATAGGAGCAATGCCAATAGATAAAATATAATAAAAGAGTACTGACTGAACTGCCCTAGCTTCCATTTCAACTAACTGTACATCATCATTCACTTTGTGTAAGCTATAGTCAAAAAACTGCTTTCCTTTTAGTGTTACAATTTCGTCCTGTTTTTGTAACACTAAAAGGGTATTAATTAAAAAATCAAAATTTCTGAGACTTGTATCACTTTCAATATAAGAAAGAGCTCTTGATAAAAAATACTGATCTGATACAACTATTACATTATTACTTTGCGCTGCCACAACATATTCATTCATTTTTTCATCCAATGGCTCTAAATTTTGTCTGAAAAAGGGATTAGTAACAAACGGGCTCTGTGATTGCTCGTGTAATATTCCATGCGCTTCTTGTAACCATGCATCTTTGGATGTAAATATCAATGGTATAAATTCATTTATAGAAAAAATATCATTTATAGGACTTGGCCATAAGAGAGATAACCCTTTAAAAGAATCAGTAAGTGCTACACCACGCTGAGAATTCTTTGGTGCAATATCAATAAAAAAAGGATACTGTAATGTTTCTGTTTGACCTGATTGTGAAAGTAGTGTAACATTTAAACTATTTGAGTCATGCAATAAAGATGCTCGTATGTTTATTCCGTATGTTTTGAGCAATGAAAAAAGACCTCCATGCATTTCATCTCCATAAAAGTAGCCATCATCGACTGCAGCAACCCATGTGTCTAAATCAACATCAATAGGAGAAACAGAAAATAAAACTGAGCCACCAGAGTCAATAAATAAATGTATTGCATCAACATGCTCAGCGGTAAAATTTGATGAGCCGAGTATAACAAGCGGAGTACGTAAGTCTAATAAAGAGATATTTAATAAATCATTTGGCTCTAAATTAAGTACTGAAAAACCTGCATTTTCTAGTATTGGAACTACAAGGGGATAATCATTATCTAAAGTAAGTCCATTACCAACAACAATAAAAGCAGACCTATTCAAAGTGCCAGTTAGAGATTGTATTCGTCCGAGTATATCAAATTCAAGAGTTGATGTATCAAAAACAAATGGTATAACTTCAGTAAAACCTTTGTATTCTAACACTATGCCTGAATACGCTGAAATAATGCTCGTTCTATTTGCTTGCACCGACGGTATATTCTGAGACATAACACCCAAACTATTTAGAGACTTCTCAATGTTCACATCAATATCACTTTTAACGAGGACTTGAATATTTGAACTTTCACTAGAATATGCATATAGAAAATCTTTTATATCATTAATATGTGGATATGTATCTATTAATTCTTGAGAAACATAATATGTTAGAGATATGTTTGAATCTACAGTAGAAATAACATCTTTAGAATAATTTGATAGACTAAATCTTTGAGTACTTGTTACATCAAAGCGAACATAAAACAATTGCGAATTCCACAGTACGACAAGGGAAAGTAATAACCACCCTATATAACGTATCTTTAAGACTGATTTTGCTTCAGTAGTACTTGAAGTACTAAACTTTCGATACTCTATTAAAAAAATACTTATAATTATGAATATTGAAGTGCTAATACAATAAAATACTACACCTCGTGTATCAATGATTCCTTTTGAAAATGCATCAAAGTGCCATGTAAATGAAAAAAAGTTAAAAAAAGATTTTATAAAGGTTGGCATTGATGCTATATTTTGAAACAAAAAACTTCCAAATGTAAAAAAAGATAAAAACACTGATGTTGAAAAAAATGCACTTGCCTGGTGCTTAAACAAAATTGTAAACACTTGTCCTAGGGCTATAACAGATGAAGAAAAAAGAATGATACCAATAATTGAACTGATAAGAATCTGAAAATCAACTGATCCAAAAAAAGAAATTACAACAGTTATAAATAAGGATGATGAAAAAAAAACTAAAAAAACAATGAATGCTGACAACCATTTTGAAAGCACCAAATGTATGGTAGAAATTGGCAAATGCAATGATACTGCATATTCCTTTTCCCACAATCCCATAGTTAGAGTTGGAATTACCAAAATTGAAACATAAGGTATAATACTAAAAAATGAGCGTAAATCAGTTGAACCATGTGTTAATGAAAAAAAATCATTGATTACGAAAAAATAAAATGCTGTAGTTAAAAGAAAAAATAGTGCTGAAAAATATGTAAGTGGGTTTAGTAAAAAGATAAATAAATCCCTTTTAAGTAAATTATGTAAGTTATTTTTATACTTCATATTAGTTTATTACACCCTTGTCAGTTAATTTTAAAAAAGAGTTTTCAATATTTTTCTCACCAGTTTTCCTGCAAATATCCTTTTCACTACCAAAACTAATTAGTCTTCCTTCATGAATTATTGCTATTGCAGAGCACAGAGCTTCAATTTCTTGCATAATATGAGTAGATAATAATATCGTTTTTTCTTTTCCTAAATCTTCAATAAGCGTTCGGATTTGCACAATTTGACGTGGATCAAGGCCAGATGTTGGCTCATCTAAAATCAAAACTTTTGTGTCAGTTAATAGTGCTCTGGCAAGTGCAAGGCGCTGACGATAACCTTTAGAAAGTGTTTTTATTTTTTTATGCAAAACATCTTGTATTGATGTTTTTACTATTGCATTGTCAATTACTTCACTAAAAAAATTTTCATGCAGTTTGTTAAGTAATATTTTTGCATCAAACTCTAAAAACTCAATTACAGTAAAATCATCATAGAAAATTGGATGTTCAGTGACAAAACCAATTTGAGCTTTGTTTTGTATAGAGTCGTGCATTGCATCAAAACCATTTACAAAAACACTTCCAGAATCAGCGTAATGAACACTACATATTGCTTTCAATATGGTTGTCTTACCAGCACCATTTAGACCTGCTATAGCAGTAATGGAGTTAGATGGTGCAATGAAACTCACATTTTCTACTGCTATAAACGTACCATATGATTTTGTAAAATTTTGTAATTGAATCACAGTAAAACCTTATAATTATTCCAGATATTGTAATGTGCTACCAAAAGCAGCAAAGCATAATAAGTATATCACAATACACCAAATAGTCAATATATCGACAACTAATAAAATCCCCTTACAAGTAAAACAAGTAAGGGGAAAAGGAAGAGGATGTAAGTTACGAAAAATGTGTAGTAATTTATGAGGATGGTGCTACACATAATAACCTACAAATATATAACAACATAAGTAAAAAAAGGTTACAAAATATTTATTTTTTTAAGAAATATTATGGTATTTATTTTTTATATGTGTTATAATAATTATATGAAAGAAAATAAAAGAGCTCGTTTTTTTTGCGAGTCTTGTGATACCGAGGTAGTTGGAGACGCAAAATTTTGTCCTAACTGCGGACGATTTTTTGCTTCTGTTCGCTGTCCAGCATGTGAACTGACAGGAGAACATTTTCTCTTTGAAAATGGCTGTCCGGCATGTGGGTATGCAATGGATGGCTCTCCTTTTGATACAAGTATTTCACCTAACCAACGCCGAAAACTATATAGAAAAGAGCAATCTGAACACTCAAAAAGAAATAGAGCACGCGGTGCCACACCCTATACATTAAGTAAGCCTGTTCGAAGACGCAGTGATGACCCTCTACCAATTTGGGTCTATGTTTTTTGTATTGTTTTACTAGGCATTGTGCTAGTTGCAGTGTTTACGTTTTTAGGCTAGTTAATATACACCCTTTCTACCCTAGCAGATATTCCGCATAATACTTCATAAGGAATAGTTTTAAGAATATCAGCAAAATTCTGAGCAGTATTTCCGACCTTATTAGGACCAAAAAGTACTACTTTTGACCATCGATGAGGTAAATTACCAGGTCCTAAATGTACAACACATTGATCCATACATATTCTTCCAACTATAGAATACAGTTTTTCCTTGATTTGAACTTTAATAACGCCCGATAATTTTCTGTTTAAACCATCAGCATAACCAATGGGTATTGTGGCTATATAAGTATCTTTTCTTGTCTTCCAGGTTCTCCCATATGAAACACTTTGACCTTTTTTTATTTTTTTTAATGCAGTAATAGATGTAACTAACTCCATTACCGGCAGCAAATTAATATCTTTGCCTTTGTAATAATGTGCAAAAGAGCTCGATGGATAATATCCATAAGCTAATATTCCTGGTCGCACCATATCAAAATGTGCATCTTTGTAATAAAGTATTCCCCCTGAAGCTGCACAGTGAATTATACCTGGATTAATATCATGGGCTCTTAGTAGATTGACTGATTCTTGAAATAACTTAATCTGCATTTTTGTAAAAGCAATATCACGTCTTTTAAAAGAGTCAGAAACAGCTAAATGAGTGCACGTACCTTCGATATATAATTCTTTTTTTGATAAAATAAAATTTGCTAGTGTAATAACTTCATTAGTACCACATCCATGTCGTGCCATACCAGTATCAATTTTAATATGAACAGGAAATGCAGTGTGTTGTTTATTTGTTGATTTAATCGATTTACAAAGCAATGTAACAAACTCAATATCTGCAACAAGTGGCGTAAGCCTATATAATACCAAGTCATCAATTTCATCTTCACTACAGAGACTTAGTAATAAAATTGGTGTATTTATGTTTGCTTTACGCAATTGAATACCTTCAGCAACTGTAGCAACTGAAAGATATTCAACTCCTACATGAATAGCTTTTTGTGCAATTTCAACAGCACCATGCCCATATGCATTAGCCTTTACCGCTAAGCAAATTTTCTTTTTTTCTGCAATCTCTTTCACTATATTAATATTGTGTTCAAAGTTTTTAAGATAGATATTAGCTTGTGTACGAATCAAAGATTTCTCCTTATTCTGTATAATAATTTATTTTTATATTTGTTGCAAGTATAAAACACCTTTTGTATTTTTCAAGTATTTGATATACTAAACTATGAAAATTTATGATGTTGCAATAATTGGTGGGGGCGTAGCTGGTTTTTTTTCAGCAATTCAGCTTTTACAGAATTTTAAGAACTTGCATATAATTATATTAGAAAAAAATAATGAATCCCTTAAAAAGCTATTAATTACCGGAAAGGGAGCTTGTAATTTTTCACATAGTGGGGCAATACAAGATTATATGGATAAATATGGTAATAATGGAAAATACTTAAAAAATGCATTTTATAATTTCTTTGTAGAAGATATTATTAGCTTTTTTGAAGAAAACGGAATAAACACATTTTGTAGGGAAGATGGAAAACATTTTCCATCTTCTATGAAAGCTTCAGAAATTAAAGACTTATTTCTAAAAAAAACAAAAGATATATCAATTGAATATAATTGCAATATAAATAATATTACTAAGGCAAATAATGTATTTACAATTTCTTCAGATAAAATAACGGTAGTATCAAAAAGAGTAGTTATAACCACTGGAGGGAAAAGTTTCGAAAATACAGGTAGTAGCGGTGATGGCTATACTTTTGCAAAAAAATTTGGACACACTATAATTAAGCCTAAACCAGCACTAGCGAATATTCAAATAAAAGAAAAAGAGATACTCCAATTTTCGGGCATTTCGTTTCCACATGCAATGATAAAACTAAAGAGTGACACAGCAAGCAAAAAATATTTGGGGGCACTACTAATAACACACAAAGGACTGTCTGGCCCAGTTATTATTGATAATTCCAGAGATTTTAACGTTGGAGATACTTTAAATTGCAACTTTGTAAATGAAAAAAAAGAAATTCTTGAAGAGGCATTAAAACAACAACAGAATCAAACAATTCAACAAACTTTAACTGACTTTAAGTTACCAAAAAAATTACTTGATTTTTTCTGCAAATGCAATAATATTGATCCACATAAAAAAAACTGTGAAATTTCCGTAAAAAAACGTCGATTAATTATTGAATACATAACAGATTTTAAATGTACAATTTCACATATTGAGGGATTTGAGTCATGTATGTGCACTTGCGGCGGAATAAGTCTTTCAGAAATTGACCCTACAACATTTGAATCCAAATTAGAAAAAGGTTTATACTTTTTAGGCGAAGTTATCGATATCGATGGAAATACCGGGGGGTATAATTTACAAGCAATCTGGTCAGAATGTGCCTTATTTGCTAAAAAATTTACATAAAATTAAACATATTTAGTCTACCTATTGCACTTTAATCAAAATAACAATATACTTAAAACTGATTAAAAAGTAGAGATTTTGGAGAGGAAATGAAATTTACAGATACACGTGATAATTCGGTTAAGGTTAACTTTAAAACAGCTGTTTTAAAAGGTATGAATGCCAAAACAGGAGGACTATATATCCCTACATCATACCCCCGATTAAATGATTCAGTATTACTAAAAAATGTAACACCATCTTTTCGGGATATTGCACTAGAGTGTGCGAAACTTTATTGCAGTGAAGATATTTCAGAGGAAAAGCTACAAGAAATTATTATTAATTCATTTCCTTTTAATGTACCTGTTTCACCAGTTGATCCCGTTACATATATTTTAGAATTATATCACGGGCCAACATGTGCCTTTAAAGATGTAGGTGCTCGTTTCATGGCACAAGTTATGGCATATTTTAATGAAAGTGAAGATAAAAACTTACATATTTTAGTTGCAACATCAGGAGATACAGGAAGTGCTGTCGGAAGCGCCTTTCATAATGTATCTGGTATAGATGTAACAATTTTATATCCAAAAGGAAAAATTAGTCCATTACAAGAAAAGCAATTATCCACATTCACTGGTAATGTAAAAGCACTTGCAATCGAAGGTAGCTTTGATGATTGTCAGCGGCTTGTAAAAAAAGCTTTTACCGATAAATCATTAACTAAAAAGCTTAGATTATCCTCTGCAAATTCAATTAATATTTCAAGACTCCTTCCGCAAAGTTTTTATTATGTATATGCGTCTCTAGCTGTTAAATCTAGAAGCTGGCATAATAATAAAATAGAAAATCCTTCTATCATCGCAAGTATTCCATCAGGTAATTTTGGTAACTTAACTTCTGGCCTCATAGCACAAAAAATGGGAGCACCAATTGCAGGTTTTATTGCTGCAACAAATGCAAACAAAACAATTCCAGATTGGCTAGACACAGGAATATACACACCCCGCCCTTCAATACAGACAGTATCAAATGCTATGGATGTAGGTGCTCCAAGCAACTTTGAAAGAATGATGTCGATGTATGATTATGAACAACTAAAGTCATTGATTGTTTCGTACTGGACAGATGATAATGGTACTTTAGAAGGCATTTCACATCATTTGGAGAGAACTGGTTGTATAATTGATCCGCATGGGGCAATAGCATGGAAAGCTTGGCAAGAATTAAAAAAAGGTGGAATGCTTAAAACGCTTTCAGGTTTTAAAAATGATGTAAATAATCCAGGTCTAGGAAACAATATTCCCGAATGGAATCAATCGATTATAGATAACAAGTCTATAGGCTTAGTTTTAGGCACTGCACATCCTGCAAAATTTACAGAAATTGTTAAAGATGCTACAGGAAGAGAACCTCCAATGCCAAGCAGATTAGAAAAAGTTATGATGTTACAAGATAACTCAATTACCATGAAAAATGATTATGTTGAGTTTAAAAACTGGTTGTTAAACACACTTGAGAACTAGTTTATAAATTATATTATTGTGAGGAATGAATGTTTATTACATGTTTAGATTTAGAAGGAGTACTTGTTCCAGAGATTTGGATTGCAGTAGCAGAAAAAACTGGGATAGAAGAATTGCGCCTAACAACGAGAGATATAAGTGATTATGATGTTTTAATGAAAAAACGTCTTTCAATTCTAAAAGAAAACAACTTAACAATTCATGACATACAAAAAGTAATAAGAACACTACAACCATTAGAAGGAGCAAAAGCCTTTTTAGATGAATTACGACAAATCTGCCAAGTGGTAATACTTTCTGACACTTTTTCACAATTTGCGTTACCTTTAATGCAAAAACTGGATATGCCAACAATCCTATGTAATGAATTAGTGATCAATAATGAATTACAAATTGTTAACTACAAAATGCGCCAAGATAATGGTAAATATCACGCAGTTAAAGGGTTTCAGAGTATGGGGCTTACAGTTATTGCATCTGGTGACTCTTTTAATGACCTAGAAATGATTAAAGCAAGTGAGCATGGATTCTTATTTAGGGCTCCACAGCATATAATAAGTGAAAATTCTTCCTATAAAAGCTTCTCTAAATATGCAGAGCTACTTTCTGAAATAAAAATGATAATCAGTGAAGAGACTTTTTAGTCCCGGGAATACGCGGTAAACCCTAAAGACAAAACTTCACTTTGAACCTCTTGAAATGTACTGCTATCCATGCCCATAGACACCGCATAGGCATTTACATACCAAAAACCTTCATCGCCTGACGATTCATAGTCACTATCACCATCTTGTACAAGTTCATAGTCGCTATCACCAATATTCAATGTTTTGTCAAAATGAAAAAACTCATTATTATCTCTTCTTGGAATCTGTGAGCTTGGTTGTATAAATGCTGGTTCAATATCAGTATCAGAAAGCCTAATCCTAACATTCCCGCCAGCGGCATCAATTAAACGAACAGAGGATCCATCTCCCCTGATTTTTTTATATTGTAAGTTTTCGAGTTCTTTCCAGCCATTATTTGTATCATCATCATTTGCATCATTTATACGACTTGCATCATTCTGTAAATCTTCCTGACTCGAGTATATTCTGTAATAAACCTCAGTTCCTGAACTTAAAAATGGCAATGCTGTCAAATCTCGCGCAAAAAAAATAAATACTTGGTCATTTGGTTGAGCAAGTACCTCTAAAATAGTACCATCAGCTTGATTTATTCTTTGTGCATTAATTGGTGGATTAATAGCATAGAAAGTATTTAATCCACATGAAAGTAATAAAACGTGAGAAAATAAAATAGTGATTAACAATGCCTTTACTTTCATGCGCTTAGTGTTACTGGGCCTTATTTTCTGCCTTAAGATATATTATACGGCTTTTTGCTAAACTAGCCCATTCTGTCGTAGCATGTGTGTCATTAATTAAAACATAGCGGTCGTGTGCTACTTGAAAATCTCCGTTTAATTCTTCAATGCGAGCTGCATTAAACATCGCACGTGCAGAAAGTGCAAAATTTTCAAAAGCTGCTGCTTTATCAAAATATTCAATGGCTGCATCTAAATCACCTAGTTCTTCTGATGACACTGCAGCATTATATAAATTCAAGGGTGCAGAATATGCTTCTGAATCAGCTTCATAAGCGCTTAAATATAACTCTCTTGCACTACTCCAATTTTCAAGCTCAAAATTTATCTCAGCCATTAACATAGATGTTCGTACAAGTACTACACCACTAAAATCTTCAGAAAGAATTTCAGCATCAGAAAGAACTGCTTCCACTTCAATTGCATAAGAATCACTATCTTTTTCTAATGATTCGTAACGAAGCTCTATCGCATCTAATTGTTCAAGGCCATCTTTAACCTTTGCACTTCTCACTGTTAAAAATACAGCAGCAATTATTGCAAAGGTAATTGTTACAATTATTATTGTAACAATTACCTTTCGTGATCGCAAAATTGTATCAGTAACATTTGCACTCAGTGTTTTTTTTTCATTTGATTCCATATATAAACTCCTGTTAATTATTTTTTATTTATTTCAAACTCATTAATAAGTTTTGATACATAAGTTCGTTGTACATCTAATACCTTAGCACTCTCAGTTTGATTCCAGTTACATTTTTTAAGGATATGTGTTACATAGTTTTTCTTAAACCAGTTTAATGCAGTTTTCAAGCTCTGATCTCCGTCTTCAAAATCATACAAAGAATCAGAACTAGTGTGTTTCGAAACTGTTGTAAGTCTTAAATCGTTATCATGAATAATAGGTGGTGTACCGAGCACACATGCTCTTTCAACGGTATTTTCTAATTCCCGCACATTTCCAGGCCAATGATAAGCCTTTAAAGAACTAATAGCTTCACTAGAAAAAGATGAAAAAAGCTTATTTGTTTCAACACTAAAGCGCTTCCTAAAATAATCTGCTAATAACTCAATATCATCAACTCGTGCCCGTAGCTGTGGAACCTGTATAGGCAATACATTTAACCTAAAAAATAAATCAGAGCGAAATAAACCTTCTTTTACCATCTCTTCTAAATTTCTATTAGTGGCTGCTATAATTCGAACATCAACTGAAATTGCTTCATTTGAGCCGACTTTTTCAAACTGTTTAAATTGTATTACACGTAATAATTTAGCTTGTAAATCAATTGGCATCTCACCAATTTCATCTAAAAAAATAGTACCACCATTAGCAATTTCAAACCTGCCTTCGCGATTTGCAATTGCATCAGTATAAGCACCTTTAATATGTCCAAACAACTCACTTTCGAGCAATTGCGCAGATAAAGCGGCACAATTTACACAAACAAAGGGCATTTTTGATCTATCACTCAAACGATGAATTCTATGAGCTACAAGTTCTTTTCCAACACCACTTTCACCTTGAATTAAAACAGAAGACTTTGTTGCAGCGACTTGATCTATCACTTTTAACAAATCAATTACGCTAGCGCTTTTCCCTATGAAATCATAGTCATTTTTATCTAAAGAAATGGCTGATTTTAAATCTATAATTTCATTTTTGTTCTTTTGGTAAATTTCCGCATTTCGATATGCAATCCCGGCTTGAACACAAAGTAGCTCAAGTGCATCAAGATCATCTGTATTAAAATCTTGATTGTCTGCCTTATTTAAAAGTTCAATTACCCCAACACAGGTATTATATACCCGTAAAGGCACCGCAATCATATTACTCGTTTTATAGCCCGTCATACTCTGAATAGCTGAAAAAAACTTAGGGTGAGCTTCTACACTATTAATTAGAAGTGATTTATTGTCTTTAACGACTGCGCCAGCGATACTATTTTCCATATCTACAGGTATTGAAAGAGCTTCTACACCTTTTGGACCAAGTGCTAACCGAAAACGTAACGTATTATTATTTTCGATTAGCAAGAGTGACGACGATTCACACTGAACAAGGCGCATAGCCGACTCAAGTATGTATACTAGCAAAGCATCCAGATCTTCATAACTAGAATTAATTCTTCCGTTTATGTCAACGAGAGTGTTAAGCTTTTCTACAGTAAATGAATTCGGCATATCAATAATAATCCAAAAGAATTAACTATTTTTATTCTTTAAGATATCACCTAAGGTAAATGCGCCTTCAGATTCATTTTCATGATTAGACATATAGTGAGACATTTCACTTTGTTGAACTTTTTTCTTTGCTTCGCGCACTGAAAAAGCTACCTTCTGTCTATCAAGATTAATTTCAACAATATATACCTTAACTGTATCGCCAACTTTATACTTTTGAACAGCATCTTCGTATGACTCTTCTTTACTATCAGTTAGATTTGACTTGTTAATTAAACCTTCTATTCCATCAACAACACGAACAAATAGTCCGAAGTCAGTAATTGAAACAATTTCACCTTCAATTATAGAATCAACTGGGTGCTCTTGAGCAAACTTATCCCAAGGATTATCTGATAGATGCTTAACACTTAGTCTTAATTTATGGTTTTCAGGGTCATTCTCAACTACTAATACTTCAATTTCTTGATCAACCGTAAGTTCACTTCTAGGATGCTTAACTTTTTTAGTCCATGAAATATCATCAATATGTAAAAAGCCATCAATACCTTCTTCTAATTCGAGGAAAGCACCAGCATTTGTAAGTTTTACTACCTTACAAGTTAATTTTGTATTAACAGGATATTTATCACCTAAAGTATCCCATGGATTTTCTTGAACTTGTTTTAAACCTAGAGATACACGACCAGCTTGAATATCATATCCTAGCACCATACATTCAACTTCATCACCTTGTTTAACAACATCACTTGGCTTATTAATTTTTCGAACCCATGAAAACTCACTAATATGTACAAGCCCTTCAATTCCTTCCTCAAGTTCAATAAAAGCTCCAAACTCAGCAAGTTTAGTAACAGTTCCCTTTACAATATCACCAACTTGATATTTACCTTCAAAGTTCAACCAAGGGTCATCTGAGAAATGCTTTAGAGATAAGTTAATGCGTTTTTCTTCTGCATTTAAGCGAATAACTTTAAGTGTAATCTCTTGACCTTTTTTAACAAAATCTTTCGGTCTTGTTACATGGCCCCAACTCATATCATTAATATGAAGTAAACCATCAAAGCCACCTAAGTCAATAAATGCACCAAAACTAGTAAAACTTTTTACCGTTCCATTTACTGTATCTCCAATTGATATGTTTTCAAAAAAAGCATTTCTGCTTGAATTAATTGATTCTTCAAGATAGTTACGGCGACTAACTATAATATTAGCCTTTCTTTCTGTATATAATCTATCGATGTAAAAAAAGCTTTTAACGCCAATCAATTTTTCTGGTTGTAATACGCGGTGTATGTCTGCCTGACTTAATGGTAAAAATGCTCTAATTCCAGCCCCTAGGAGGACCTCAAAACCACTTTTGACCGCTTTATCTATCTTCCCTTCTACAGGTGTTTTATCTGCAAAAGCTTGTTTTAAATTCTTCCAAATTTGAATACTCTCAGCTTTTTGCTTTGATACTATTAACTCGCCATTTCTTGTTTCTTTTGTTACAAGAACCACACTAACTGTGTCACCAACATTTGGTAATTCCAAAAACTCCGACTTTGGAATTTTTCCTTCTGATTTGTAGCCAACATCAACAAAAACATCATCAGAAGTAACTTGAATAACTAAGCCATCAACTAACTGGCCTTCTTCAAGTGTTTCAAGACTTTTAAGATATTTCTCTTGTAATTGTGTTTGAATGCTCGTATCGGATACTTGAGTGCCATTCATTTCCACTTCCATTTCTTCCATAGTAAACCCTTAACTGTTAATTTTATT
>CAYJGO010000032.1:0-16781 GCA_964369855.1 uncultured Treponemataceae bacterium
AGAACTTGATGCAGGCTTAAAACACCTAGCAGACATTGTAAAAAAAGATCTTGGTTTTGATAGCGCAACTGTTCCAGGTACTGGCGCCGCTGGTGGTATGGGCTTTGGTATGCTTTGTTTGCTTGGGTCAGAACTTAAAATGGGTATTGAAACAGTTTTAGATACTGTACATTTTGATAAACAATTAGAAGGCGCCGATTATGTTTTTTCTGGTGAAGGAAAAATTGACACACAGAGTTTAAGAGGTAAGGTTGTTATCGGCGTCGGTAACAGAACAAAAAAAGCTGGTGTAAAACTTGTTTCAATCGTAGGTGATATTGGAGACAATATTCAAGAAGCATATGATTTAGGGGTTACAGCTATTTTTAGTATAAATCGTGTATGTGTTCCTTTTAGTGAGGCAAAACTTCGCGCAAAAAGCGATTTAGCACTCACCATGGATAATGTGGTGAGATTTATAAAGTCTGCACAATAGTGATAATGGTGATATAAAGGGTAGATATTAGTAAGACCATGTTTTTTAGAGCTATATTAATAAATAAAGTCTACTTGGGGGTCAGAAAAAATTTCTTCTCCTTCAAGGTAATTAACAATATCGTAATAAGTATTTGTTGCTGCATATTCGATTGCTGTTTTTCCAGAGTCATCTACAAGTTCCGTATTAGCTCCCTTTTCTACTAAAAATTTTACAACATCTAAATGACCTTTACTTGAAGCTAGGATTAATGCCGATTTATTTTTATTCGTGGTTTCGTTAATATCTGCACCCTTGTTTAGAAAAAATGACAGCAAATCAATACTCCCGTATGAGGCTGCCCCAAGAAAAGGCGATAAGCCATTGTTATTGCGGGCCCAAATGTTACTGCCGTTATCAGTGAGGTATGATACTATAGGTAGCGACCCTGTGGAGACAGCATCCATAATAGCACTTTCACCATAGGTATCGACAATATTTATATGTGCTCCCCTTTTTACAAGTAGGCGAACCATTTGTTCATTAGCAGATGAAGCCGCATGCATAAGTGCCGTATCTCCATCTTCATCTACATCGTTAATTTTAGCCTTGTTTTTTAATAAAATCTCTGCTATCTCTAAATTATTTGTAGATGCGGCAGCCATAAGAGGTGTCCAGCCATTTGCAGTACGAGTATTTACATTTTGTTTTTCTTTAACTGATTTTTTTACTTTTTCGATATTACCCTCAAGAACATAGCTAAAAATGTCATCATGAGTTTTTGCTCCATGTAAAATTAAGAATTGAGCGATTGCATTTTCTTTGAGCCAAAAAGCTTTCATTAATGGAGTCCACCCACCATAATCTTGAGCATTTATATTTGCGGTGTTGTTTACAAGGTATGTGACAATTGATAGAGACCTGGATTCTACCGCTGCCATTAATATGCTTTCTCCTAAATTATTCCGTGCATTGATATTAGAATGCTTTTCGGTAAGAAGAGTTACTATCGATAAGTGGCCATATAAAGCACTGTAATATAAGGCAGAATTTGACTTATTGTTTCGCTTGTCAATATCAGCTCCATTTTGTATTAAGAGATTGGCAACATCATAGTGTCCTTCACGAGCTGCAATTATGAGTGCTGTGTCACCATCTTCATCTTGGGTGTTAATATCAATACCTTTCTCAATAAAATTTTTTATATCATTATAAGCACCTGTATATGCCATTAACAAAAAAGTTTCGTCGTTGTTTATAATAAAGGAACTTGTATCAGCCCCTTGTTCACGAAGATAATTAAATATATCTTCGTTGTTTGAGCCCAATGCATACATAATAGCAGTTCCACCACCATAGTTTTTAATTTCCATGTTTGCACCTTGCTCTACAAGATATTGGACAATATCCATGTGTCCTTCTCTAGCAGCAAACATGAGAGCCGTTGCACCAAATTCGCCTTGGGCATCAATGTTGGTACCGCTTTCGACTAATCGTTTTACTTCTTCTAATTTTCCTTCAGTGGCATATTCAATAATTGAATTTTCGCTTACTTGTGAAAAAGTACTAAAAGGAATATAAAAATAAAAAATGAGGAAAAGCAAAGTAATTACTCGTTTTAGCATACCGTTTATCAACCTTTTAGAGCCCTAAACTTTGAAAATAAGAAACAGTTTCACTATGACCACCTTCTCGTGCAAGTTCAAGAACATTTTTCCCTTCATTTGTTTTAGCATGTATAGAAGCTCCGTTTTGAACCAGTAGCTTTGCTATTTCTAGGTTTCCTGTTTCAGCAGCTTCAGTTAATGGTGTTTCTCCATCTAAATCCGATAGATTTACATCAGCACCGCTTGCAATTAAGAGCCTGACTAATTCTATGTTTCCAAAGTACGCAGCTACAGCTAAAGCGGTTTCATTGTTTTTATTACCTGCATTAGCATTAGCACCTTTTTCAAGTAATACTTGTGTAGATTCTATTTGCTGCTCATAAACTGCGAAGACTAAAGCGGTACCACCAAGGTTTTTGTTGCTATCTCGTGCATCGATATCTGCTCCGTTGTCTAATAAAAAGTTCACTACATCGATATGCCCACCGATTACAGCATGCATTAATGGAGTCATGTGTAGGTCATCTCTATCATCTATGAGTGCACCGTAGTCGAGTAAAAAATCTACTATGTTTAAGTGTCCACTTCCGCATGCGAGAGAAAATGCAGACCATCCATAGGCTTTTTTTGGTGTAATATCTGCACCATTTTCAACCAGGGCTTTTACCATACGCTCGTTGCCTGCTTGTGCAGCAATTATTAGAGGTGTCCACCCTTCAATTTTCATTTGGACATTTGGGTTTGCATCATATTTCAAGAGCAACTCTGCTATGTTGTCATATCCTGCGCCAACTGCAGTAAAAAGAGCACTTTGTGACTGCTTATTTACAATATTAACGTTTGCACCAGAGTCAATGAGTAGCTCTACAATTTTATAATGGCCATTTGCAGCAGCGTACGATAAGGCAGTGTCACCAATATTATCTTTTGTATTAATTTTTATTTTTTTTGAAGATAAAATTTCTTTAGTAATATCAATTGAACCTTCTGTTGCAGCATGCATTAGGGCAGTAGTGCCCATTTTGTCCCGTGCGTTCGGGTTTGCTCCTTCTTCAATTAAGAATTTTACCAAGTCATACTGCATAAAACCCGCTGCAGCCATAAGAGCATCCCACCCATTTACCGTTTTTTTATGAATATCAGATCCATTTTCAATGAGTAGTTTGGCTATATTTAAATTTCCGTAGCGGGTTGCATATGTAAGTGCATGAAAGCCATCGGAAGATTGAGCATGTACTTTTGCCCCGCTTTCAAGCAACAAGCTAGCAAGTTCTTCGTTTCCAAATACAGCTGATGCCATGAGAGGTGTTACACCTTCTTGACCCGCGATATTAACATTGGCTCCATTTTGTATTAAATACCGTGGTATTTGTACATTATTAGCTAAAGACGCTAAAAGTAATGCGGAGCCAAAGTTTTCATCTTCTGCATTAACATTTGCCCCATTTTCAACAAGGAACATTACAATATCAATGTTTCCTGAAAGAGCTGCAAGTGCAAGGGCTGTTGCATTTTGACCGTTTCGGGTGTTTATATCTGCACCATCTCTTAATGCTTTTTTTACGCCATCTAAGTTTTGGTTTGATACGCTATCAAACAATTCTTGTTGTGCTGCATAATTAAAACTATCAGCATATATGTTAGCGAATACAACTACAAACAAAACAAAAAAAATAATTTTTTTCATAAAACCTCCAAAACACAATTGACCAAGAGAGAAGATTCATTATAAGTGTTGCTTGTATTATATATCGAATCATAAAATAAATAAAGAGAAAAATCTTTTTTTTATTTTCCTTATAAACCGCTTGCGAAATTGGCTTTTTTAGGGTATTCTAATATTATGGCTTATGAAGTTACTGCGTCTAGACGGCGTCCACAAAAATTTGAAGATTTAATAGGGCAAGATTTTGTTGCTGCAACTCTAATAAACTCAATTTCTGAGGGGAAAATAGCACATGCGTATTTGTTTTCAGGCCCTCGTGGTTGCGGAAAAACATCTACAGCAAGGATATTAGCAAAAATTTTAAATTGTGCCGATGGGAAACACGGTGTGCCCTGTGGTGTCTGCACTGCATGCACAGAGGTTTCGAGAGGAGCAAGCCTAGATGTTATTGAAATCGATGGGGCTTCAAATACTAGTGTTAATGATGTTAGACAGATTAAAGATGAAATTCTTTTTCCCCCTAATGCTTTTAAATATAAAATATATATAATAGATGAGGTGCACATGCTTTCTACAAATGCTTTTAATGCACTGTTAAAAACAATTGAAGAGCCACCTCCTTATGTAATTTTTATTTTTGCAACTACTGAGTTACACAAGGTTCCAGCAACAATAAAAAGCCGTTGTCAACAGTTTCATTTCCGTTTGGGTTCTGTTGAGCAAATTAAAGAATTGCTTTCACAGGCAGTACAAGAAATGGGAATGCAGGCTGATGATGAAGCCTTATTTTGGATTGCAAGAGAGTCTACAGGGAGCTTTAGAGACGCATATACCTTGTTCGATCAGGTTGCGGCATTTAGTGAAGGTAAGATTACATATGAAAAAATACGAGACAAACTTGGCCTTGTTGGTGTTGAAAGACTTAATTCACTATGTGAGCTTTGTATAGACGGGAAAACAGCAGAGGCAATTCAATTTCTTGATGAAGTGTTTCAGGGTGGAGTATCAATTGAACAGTTTATTTCGAATACAGCAGACTATATTAGAAGTCTTCTTTTCATAAAAAATGGTATAAAAAAAGAGTCTCTCTTAGGGCAGTCTGAACAGCGTTTTTCTTCTTTAGTAATTAATGCATGGACTTCTGTGCAAATGGAAAGGGCTCTTTCTCTTTTTTTACAATTGTATCGTGATATACGCTATTCATTAAATCCACGGTTTGAATTAGAGTTAGCTGTTTCACGACTTTGTTGGCTTTCATCGTGGGTTTCAAATGATGAAGTAAAGGTTGCGATAGAAAAAGCAAAAGGTTTTTTTGCGAATACTGATAATTTTTCACAAAGGGCTATTTTAGAAAGCAAGAAAGAAATAACCTCTCAACCTCCTGCCCCTTCCATATCTCCAGCACAACTTAACAATGCGGCTGTAATAGAAAAGGAAGAAACTCAGCTTCAATCGACTGAAATAAGTGGTGAAGTAGGATCTGAAGAAGGTCGAATATCTTCTTCAGGAGAAAACATTGATCCCAATCAATTAAAAGAAATGGTTATAAATGAAGTGCGCGAAAAAAAAATATTTATTGCATCAGCATTAAGCCAATCAGAGAATTGGGCTTTTGATGATGAAAAAGTTTTGATTAGTGTTGCTACAGGATTTTTACAACAACAGTTGAATACAGAAAGCATTTTTTTAAATGAAATTATTTCTACTTTTTTAGGTCGGAAAAGTGTTATTTTTGTAACAGTTTTAGAAAACTTGGTCACTGAGGAAGAAGAAGAAAGTATTCCCGATGAAGTTCAAATGCTTGCTGATAGCTTTGGAGGAAAAGTTGTTTCTGTCCAAGATACAGCAGCTGTATTGAAAAATGACTCAAACAATACAGGTAATTAATTTTTATAAATATGGAGGACAGTAATGAATATAAATCCTTTTGATATGATGAAGAATCTGGGGAATATACAAGGTGAGCTCACAAAGGTACAAGAGGACTTAAAACAACTGAGTGCAATTGGCAGTTCTGGTGGCGGGATAGTAAAAGTAACATTAAATGGAAAGATGGAAATGATAAGCATAGAATTAGATCCTATCGCTGTTGACCCAAGAGATATTACAATGTTGCAGGATTTAATAGTTGCTGCTACTCGCGATGCGACATCAAAGATACAAGATATTATTAAAGAAAAAATGGGACCAATGTTAGGCGGTTTAAATATTCCTGGCTTTACTGCCTAATTGAGAGATGGTATATGACAGCATTGGATGAATTAACAAATAGTTTTTCTCGGCTTCCTGGAATAGGAAAGAAGTCTGCCTCTAGAATAGCGCATCATCTTTTAAAGGTAGATCAAGTTTTTTTAGAACAATTTGCATATGAATTAGGGTCACTACATACGCGAATAAAAGTGTGTTCAGAATGTGGATCGTATACAGAGTCAGATCCTTGCCCTATTTGTACAAATCCACTTCGTGAGCGTAATGTAATTTGTGTTGTCGAACAGGCACAGGATGTTGATACAATAGAGGCATCGCATGAGTATAGAGGCTTGTTTCATGTCTTGGGTGGCTGCATTGCACCGCTTGAGGGTATTGGTCCGGATAAATTGACAATTGCTAAGTTGATTGATAGGCTTCGAGATGGTTCTATTAAAGAAGTTATTATTGCAACAAACCCTACTGTTGAAGGCGATACAACTGCGTTATATGTCCAACGGATTTTAAACTCATCTTATGGAGATTCTATTGCTGTTACGAGACTCGCTTCAGGACTGCCTGTAGGAGGAGATCTTGAATATGCAGATAAACTAACTCTTGCGCGTAGTTTCCGTGGAAGAACAGCAATTTAAACCTATGTTCGTTTATGACATTCCGTACATCCCGTTACATGTACATGTTTTTTTTCTTGACTTCGTGTAAAAATATAGGCATTTAAATGACCTTTGGTAGGGACTTTTTTGTGGCAAACAGGACAAATTCTTTTTATTCCATCTTCTTTTTCTGGAAAACAGTGAGGACATCCGTGAATTGTACATGGTTGCTCGTTTGCACTTCCTGTTTTATATACTCGTGAAATTATGTTTTCGCCAATATAGAGCATCGTGCCACATAGTGGACAGGGACTTTTTGCTCTTCCAACAGGTAGGTGTGATTTTTTTTTTGATATAGGTTTTTTTGAGAAAGCATCTAAAAAATAATTAAAACCAAAGTATAAAAGAGCAATTCCTGCTACAAAAATAATAAAGTAAATTAATAAATCAGATGCATCCACTGGTGATTAAATTCCTGATGTTTGTGTTGCTATAGACTGGGCTAAAGAACCGGTGTAAAACAAACGTATTAGTTCTACCTCACTTCTTTGTCTGTGTCGTAATAACAAGGTTTTTGTTTCTTCAATATAGACATATCCAGAAGCATTATATGTTTCAAATCTTGCATCCGTTGCATAATCCAGCTCATGAATCTCTACGCCATTGTAAGGCTCTATCCCTGTAATAATACTGTGATAAATTTCAGTTACAGGAAAGTCAAAACTCATAGAAACCGTACCATTCGGAGAAATAGAATAGTCTTTAGTAGGAACAATGTTCCAAATCCAAACTGGGGTGTCGCCATTATAAGCAAGTACATCACCATGTGGGTAATATGGGTTATCAGTTATGTACGGATAAATTTCAGCGAGGGTCGCTGCTGAAATCTCAGTAGGATTTTGCAATGATGATGTTATTAGCATAGTACCGCCAGCAATTAGTTCAGGGCTATCAATATGCTGGCCATAATCGCGTAATACAGAACCAGCTTTTGCCATGAAGGTTATAGAGAGGCTTCCCTGGTTATTTGGTAATTGGAGCAAGGATCCTTGTAGTGTTGAACTTGATTGAATTATGTCTATACATTGTTGTAATACAGGCATCAGTAAATTTGCTGAACTAGGCTGGTACTGTATAAGCTTCATGTAAGAAGATACGATGCCTACTGCCTGTTGTATTGTAGGTTCAAAAGATTCAATTTGAGAAGGAAGGCGTAAAATATTTTGGATTTCATCTACGGGTTGCTGTAATAAAAACTCTGGAAAGTGATCTAGTTCATAAACATCTAATATAGATCTATCAAGAGAGTGTTGCATTGAAAAGAGAATGTTTTCATTTTCCATAGTTAGTGTTTGATTCATTGCTACGAGAGTGTTAAAATACGGAGCCGTAAAATAAGTTCGGTTTGGACCATTTATAAAAGATGTCGGGATATTTGCAAGTGCTTCATTATAACGCCCTTGTAAAGCTAGTTCCGCCACATAGGCAGCTACAAATTTTTCATTTGCATTTTGCCCTTGAGTGGTTTGGAATGTCCTAACAATATGATTGGTTGCTTGGGTGGTTAATTGCTCATAAACTTCCTCACTCGCATTTTGTTGACCTAGCAAAGTCACAAATGAGAATGCTTGTGCTTCAATATAAGGAGAAACGAGAGCGTTGTTTGTAGTATTTGCTGATAAGGCTATTGTGTTTGTTGTAACATTTTCTGCAGAAAGTGAAAAAGACTCATCTTTTGATTTAATAATGCTACGGTTTCTTATTACATCCGTTAAATTAAAGGAACTAGCTGTTCCATAGGGAATGGTAATAGATTCATCTGGAGGAATGGTTGCAGAAAGCTCAAATCCATTTCCAAATGAAGAAAATAATAGGGATATGTTATGCGAAAAAGATAATGAAAAGGAAGATTCTGAGATATCAGACCAACTTTCTAAGACTAAAGGGATTGTTTGCCCATTTTGATTGTGTAGAAGTACAGGGTTTGTTTCACTGGCAAAAAACACAACTCCATTTCCAGTAACTCTAAAAGTATTGCTTAAAGTACTTTCTTGTTCATTCTCTTGTTGAGATGTGCTTGAAAGTCTGAGGCTTAAAGATTGAAAATTTTGGAAAATCGACAATTCCTTCCTAAATTGAATTGCAAAAATGCCGAAAATAATAATAATGTACAGGACTGTAAGTCCTAAAAATTTACGTATAAGGTGCTTTGCCATTAAATTAGTTTACCTAAATTTAAGCTAAAAAGCAACACCTTTTATAGTATTTATAGGAAATATTGGGGATAAATGATGAGTATTTATGCTAACAAAAGACAAAGACTTTTTTTTATTTTACAAGTAATTAGCTTGTGTGTAATAGGTTTTTTTATGTTCGGGTGTTCAACTTTAGATTTTTTGCTTCCGTCTTCACCAGAATCTCAAGTTGAAAAGGCAGTGGATCCAGCGAAAAATTCTAACAGTGTCGCTCGAGATGATACATATGCTATTGAATTTGCAAATGTTTTACAAGAAACATTAGAAAATGATTCTGTTGAAAAGGCGTTGGAATTATTCGATGAAGTTCCACCAGAGTATTCTAGTGATGAGAAGATAAACTATCTGCATGCTTCATTACTAATTTCTTCTGGTCAACTTGATAAAGCCAGTGATATTGTTACATCCTTGCAAGTTGAGGATCCTGATAATACAGATTTACAGCTCTTAAATGCACTGATTTTAAAAGAGAGTGGAGATAAGAGAGGAAGCAAAGCTCTTATTGAAGATATACTCGAAAAAGAGCCCAATAATGTTGCGGCTAATGTTGAAATGGCTAATACATTTTTAATTGCTAAAAACTTTAGGAGTGCTAATAAATATTTCGCATATGGTCTTCGCGGAAATCCAGAGGATCCGGCGGCACTTTTTGGGTATTCAATGACCTCCTGGTATTTAGAAAATGATGATATAGCACTGGAAAGTTTATCAAAATTAGTTGAACTAGAACCAGAGAATAGCACTGCTTGGGCCTATTTAGCAAAATTTAGTGCAGACAAAGGAAAATTTGAAGATGCAGTAAGTAATATTCAAAAAGCAATTGAGTTTGATAGTGAGTATTATTATCATTGGCTTGATTTGGGTTCATATTACAGAAATCTAAATAAGCAAGAAGAAGCTGAAGCTGCTTGGAGTAAAGCCATAGAAATTGATCCAGAATACTTCCTTGGGTATGCATATAGAGGTGGAATCCGAGATGAAATGAAAAAGTATGATGAAGCTCTTTCGGATTACCAAAGTGTAATAAAATATAATCCGGATTATTATTTTGCATATGAAACCAGTGCTCTTTTGTACTGGAGGAATGAGCAGTGGGTTGATGCACGTAATG
This sequence comes from uncultured Treponemataceae bacterium, assembly GCA_964369855.1. Lineage (GTDB taxonomy): Bacteria > Spirochaetota > Spirochaetia > Treponematales > Treponemataceae > CAYJFX01. The sequence goes on from CAYJGO010000032.1 coordinate 9,895, forward strand.
CATTTTTAATGGCTCTTGATGCAAATAAAGATAGTGTCTCTTATGCACTCATGGTATCAGCTACGTATCTAAAAGAAGGAAGAGTAGCAGAAAATAAAGAATTTTTGTCACAGGTGATGAAAACTATGGACAGATCAAGCCTTGACTATCTTGTTGTTAGGCTGTATTATGACGGACTAGGGGATAACGCTGTTTTAAATAAAGTTGTTAACACAGAAAGTATCACCGAGCGTGGAAGGATGTTGTTTTATATGGCGTTGTTTTACGAATTACATGGACACACAACGCTTGCAAATAAATACTACTTGGAAATAACAGGAATACAAGCACCTATGTTTTTTGAATATAGAATGAGTGAATGGGCTGTAGAAAGAATGAGAGAAAATAATGAGCTTTAGTCATAAAGCTTAAAGCTTAGAGAAGGAAATAATGCAAAAAAACAATAAAAACACAAGAACTCTAAAATTAGGAAAGCGGAAAATAATTTTATTGGGAACAGCTCATGTTTCTCAAGAAAGTATTGATGATGCGGTTTCTCTTATTAAAAATACGAAAAGTGACTGTGTTGCGATAGAATTAGATAACCAACGCTATGCATCAATGCAAGACCCAGAAGCTTGGAAAAAACTCGATATAGTGAAGGTCCTAAAAGAGGGTAGAGGGTTTATGATGATTGCAAACCTAGTCCTATCTTCATTTCAAAAAAAAATAGGTTCAGATATAGGTGTAAAACCAGGAGATGAAATGCGCTTTGCCATAAAAACGGCAAAAGAATTAAATATTCCAACGGTTATGGTTGATAGGCCAATTCAAGTTACACTGCGTAGAGCCTGGGCAAAAAACTCTTTATGGGGAAAATGTAAGTTATTAGCGAGTCTTTTTGCAAGTGTTTTTGAAAAAGAAGAAATATCACAAGAACAAATTGAAAGTTTAAAAAAATCAAATGAGATGGATGCAATGATGGCAGAATTGGCAAAAGAACTTCCTGCCATTAAAGAAGTTTTGATAGATGAAAGAGATCAATATCTAGCCTCTAAGATTTGGGAAACAAAAGGGAATATCGTTGTGGCTGTGTTGGGAGCTGGCCACCTACCAGGTGTTGAAAAGTTTTTGCTTGAAATAGAAAATGGAACAAAGAATTCAAATACAGCGGCTATTGAAACAGTGCCTAATAAAACACTTGGGGCTAAATTACTTGGATGGATATTTCCTGTATTACTAGTGGCCCTTATTTGTGCTGGTTTTTTTGTAGGAGGAACACAAACTTCAGTAGATTTGCTTGTAAATTGGTTGTTGTGGAACGGTTCTCTTGCTGCTCTTGGAACATTACTGGCTTTAGGTCATCCTCTTTCAATTATTGCAGGGTTTGTTGGTGCACCACTGGGAACACTGAACCCTTTTATAGCAGTTGGTATTTTTACAGGCTTAGTTCAAGCAACCGTAAGGAAGCCAAAAATAGAAGACATGGAAAACCTTGTAGATGATTTCGCTTCACTAAAAGGGATATATAAAAACAGAATATCAAGAGTTTTACTTGTATTTTTTCTATCAAGCTTGGGAGGCGCAATAGGAAACTTTATTGCAGTCCCAGCACTTTTTTCTTCACTGTTTTAAAAGGTTAGTCTAAATAGCTTAGATGTTTTTTTCTTTTCCCACAATTCTTTGCGTGCTCTTGGTAAACTGTCGATTGTATCTTCAATAAAACCGAGAGACTCAAACCAATCTGCAGTTTGAGTTGTAAGAATAAAGACACTTGAACTTTGTAGTAACTTTGATTTTTCAATGAGAAATGATACAAGGTTTGGACCAATGCCAATTCTTGAAAAATTGGTATCTACCACAATTCCAGCTATCTCACAGCTAATTTCATTTTTTTCATTAAAAACATGTAAAGCGGCGCAGGCTTTTATCCCGCCATCCATTTCGTATACGATATAATCGTTATAGGAATTAAGTAAATCTTGTTCTGTTCGCTCAAGAAGAAAACCTTGTTCTATTGCAGGAAGCATTAAGCTTAATACCATTGGAATATCATTTTGCACCATTGACCGTATTCCACCATAGTTGCTTTTGTAAACCATTGTACCTTGTCCAATATCAGAGAAGATTTCAGATAATATGACGCCGTCAATTTGTCCATCTACGATGTGGGAACGAACAACCGTATTTGAACAAGCCTCTGAGCAAAAGTGTAAGAGGTCTAATGTTTTAGTATCTGCATTTTTGTTCAGTGTAATTAATTTTTGTGATTGCTCTATTGTAAGAGCATAGGCGGTTCCATTTTTGTCACAGGGGGCATCTTCAGGGATGATAAAGTTTCTGTTTGTAATTATTGTTTCATAACCAACATAAAACAGCTTTTCCGCATTTAGTTTTATTGCAACCTCACCAGCCAATGCTACAGAAGAAATATTATATGGTTTTCCTATTGCACTCCAACCAATGCAAGGAAAAATAGGAATGCATTGGTTTTCTAAAATTCCTTTTAGGGCATTTGTTTCTATGTCAGCAATTTCGCCACAAGTGCTGTAATCAATGCCATCAACAACACCTTTTGATCGTGCTTTTACCCAGTTTCCAATTATTGCTGTTTTATGTTCTCCTGCCAAACTTGTCATAATCCTATTTGCTGTATCAAAAGCCGCCATTTTTATTAAAGGGATTGCAGACGCATCAGCTATTCGAAGTGAATTTTTTAACTCCCAATCAATATTTGAAGATGTAAGAATTTCATTTATTCTTTGTCGGGCTCCAGGCACTATAACAACGTGTATGCCTGCTTCGTGCAGCAAGCTGATATCACTGATATGACTCAAAAACAAGGGAGAGTCTATAATTGTGTCATCAATATGAATAACTATGGTTTTATTTGTAAAACGCTTAACATATCGTAATACATCTCGAATAGGTTCGGCTCTTTCATGATTCATTTTTTGCCTCCTATTATTACTTTTTGGATTTTTTGTGAAAATGATTATATGGACCATTTTCACATGTAGCTCAAAGTCTCTTGACCATAAGAAATTGAATCTTTTGGTATGTAATTTCGAGCAAATATGTGTATAAAAGATCAAGTAATAATTTTTATATTAATATCCGTCTGACATTGCTCTATTAAGGTCACGTTGATACAATTCTTGATAAACTAAGCTTCTTGTGCGTAGCTTTTCTTTAATATCTTGTGAAAAAGGCATATGTCTCCAAAAAATACCGCGTATCTCTTTCTCAAGCCTTTGCACCCCTTCGCTTTCTTTTGTCATCCATAATAGATAGTCTTTTATAAAATAATCTTTGATATCACCTTTAAGTTTTTGTGAAACGAACCACTGGTAGTATTGGCCTGTAATTCCTTCTTCCATCCAATAATATGAAGCCTTTTCTTTTGCAACTTGCCATCGAAGGTCTGCCGTTGCCATTAATAGTGAGTTTTTTATATTTTTAGAATACATTGGGATTGCAATTCGTGCTCGGCTCGTAATTCTATTGTACCTACTAAATGGTTCCCAACACATACCATACTCGCCATACGTTGGAATAAGTATAACAAAAGGAACGATTCTGTTTAAGATATTCTTGTGGACCCTACAAAAAGCTGTGGGATCTACACTTTCTATCCATGTCATGATATCAATAACATTTTCTCTAAACCCAGTTTCACGTGGTAAACAATGAAAAAATTCTCGTGTAAAAATAGGGAAATGGTTTCCCTGTCTGCCTACTGTCATTTTTGCCATTTGGTGCACGGTATCAATCTCTGTATTGATATCAGAACTACTTACTTGTAAATTAACATCCCCAGAGGCTGCTAGTTTTTGATCTAAGCTATTGCAAGCTTCTTTTGCTGATTGATACTCTGCAAAATAACTATTTAGCTCTTTATCATTTTTTAAAAGTGAACGTAATTTATCATTAATTTCTGAAACCATTTTCTTTTGTGAGTCAGACATTGGTTGCTTGTGAGGCTGTGCCCCAGGAACGTATGGGTGGTCGCATAGTATTTCTAATCTTGAGCGAATTTCAGCTTCAAGCATTGCTCGCTCACTTTCTTTCATTGTTAAAAAATTCTCTGCGGTTTGAAGTTTTGCTGAACTTTTTGCCTTTAGCTGTAAAATCCTGTTAGCTTCTTCTGTACTTCCTGCCGCTGGCTTTTTACTAGTTGGAGCTTCATCGGTAGCAGAAAGGGCTAGTCGTCCCATTGCGATATCTCTAAACCATTCGTCAAGATAATATACTGGTTCATTAGATGTGTTTTCGAGAAAGGCCTTAGAGAATGTTTCTTTATTTTCAACTGTAAAAAGCGACGGTAAAATAACGGCATAGCGCATTAACATTCTCTTTGATATGTGTGTTTCACCTGCTGACATTTTAGTTGCAACTGATCGCAAAAGCTCCCAATATGCATTTGTCATTTGTTGACGGAAAACAGTTCTGTCTTTTGGGTCTTGGCAGTTAAGATATTTTGATAAAACGGTATGAACCCTTTGTGCGCTATCAGTTTCGCCTGATAGTGCTTTTTTGTAATAGTCTTTATCGTCAAAGGCGTTTGTTTGAGGCACATCAGCAAAAAATTTTTCTATAGGTTGAAATTGTTTTATAAGTAAATTTACAGGTGCATAAGGAGATGTAGGCTTTAAGTTTGATGGGTCTACAACTTGTTCACCATTGTCTGCCATGTCGGGAGCATCTTCTTCATATGAAAAGTCCTTCGTGCTATTCTCTAATAGGGCCAATATTTCAGGAGCAAGTTCGTCACTCATGTACTATTCCTCTTTGTTAAAAGTATATCTATTAGTTTATCATAGAATCGTGTTTTTTTCAACCTATTAAGAGCAAGATTTAATGTATTGATTATTGGTTTTAAATTGAGGGGACTTGCCTTTTGCTTAAAACGTCGTGTTTTTGCGCAAAAAGCCGCCTACGTCGCTAACCGCAACAACTGTACAGTTTACGCGACTTCGTTTCAAGCCCCCTAAAAAAATAAAAACCGCTTTCGCGGTTTAGTTATTTTTTTGGAGATGAGGGGACTTGAACCCCTTACCTCTTGCATGCCATGCAAGCGCTCTAGCCAGATGAGCTACACCCCCATAAGTGTTCTTATAATAGCAAAAGTAGGCCTTCTCGTCAAGAGGTTTTTTTACAGCATTTCTTCTCTAAAATCTTCAGCTTTGCCTGTCCAAACTTGCGTTCCTTTTTGCATAACGGTTACAGTGTCGCAAAGGTTTTGAGCTTCTTGTATATCGTGCGTTACCATAATGCCCGTAAAGCCAAGCTCTTTTTGTAAGTCTTTTATATCTTGCGCAAGTTTTTTACGCAACGGTGCATCCAAAGACGAAAAAGGCTCGTCAAAAAGTACTAAGCTTGGCTTTGTAATTAGGGTGCGTGCAAGGCTTACCCTTTGCGCCTCCCCTCCAGATAATGAGTCTGGCCATCTTTTTTCAAATCCTTCTAAGCCAAAAATCTTTAAAAACTCAGAGGCTTTTCTTCGAGCATCTTTTTTTGTAAATCCTTGGCTTACTAAACCGTAGGCAACATTATCAATAACTCTCATGTGTGAAAAAAGGGCTGCGTTTTGAAACACCATGCCAATATTTCGCTTCCCAGGAGCGGTATTTGAAATCTCTATTCCATTTAGCAAAATAGATGCATCGGCTTTTTCGTTTGGGATAAGACCTGCAATAAGGCGCAAAACGGTAGACTTTCCAGAACCAGAGTGCCCTACAATGCCAAGCATTTGCGATTTTTCAATATCGCAAGAAAAATTAAGAGAAAATCCATCCCATGTTTTTTGTAAGTTGTTTGCTTTAAAGTATGTCATGTTGTTTGTTCCAATAAAAGATTCCAGCGCTTAATGCCAGTAAAATTATTCCAGAAGCACAAGCTTCGTTAAATCTATATGCACCCGCTAGCCGATAGGTAAAAAGGGCAAGGGTGTCAAAACGGGGTATTGCTAATACAAGTGGAAGGACGGCATCTGCAGAACTAATAGCAAAACAAAATCCAAAGGCGCTGATGATGCTTTGTTTACACATTGGGATTTGTACCCTAAAAACACTATCAAATCTATTGCTAGAAAGCATACGGGCGGCTTCAAGTTTTGCTATGGGAATCCTATCAATGGTTGCACTTATTTGCTTAAAGGCTAAGGGCCAGGCAAGGGCACTTTGTGCCAAAACCAATACAAGGGCAGAACTTCTTGAAAAAAGCATTGTCATTCCAAAGCCCATAACAACGCTCGACACTGCCATTGGAAGAAGCGGAAGTAGTCTATAAAAAGGGTGTTTTGAGTACGGGTCAATTGCCTTTACAAAACACGTTACGCTAACGGCAACTATAACAGAAAGGCTTGCGCTTGAGATCCCTACGGTAATGGTGTTAAAAAGCGATGTCCAAAAGGTGGTATGCGAAAAAAGGTTTATAAAATAGGGGCCTGAAAAAGCCTTCCAAAAAATGGAAGCAAGTGGAAAAAGAAAAAACAAAAAAACAAGCGAAAAAAGACCAATAAAAAAAGGCCTTTCTTTTATACCTATTTTTTTTATTATTTTTTCCTCTTTTCCAAAACTCATGCCAGTATTTTTTTTGCTGTTTTTTTCAAGTTTCATCCATAAAAAAACAAGAAAAAGGGCAATGCTCGTTTCAATAAGGGCAAGGAGCGAGGCTTGTCTAAAATCTAAACTAGTGCGGGATGCTTGATACACGGCAACTTCGAGCGTGGTGCTTCCAACAACGCCAAAAAGGAGCACAATTAAAAAACTAAAAAAGCAATATAAAAACACCAGTACGCTAGAAGAAAGAAGAGATGGCAAGAGTTGGTGAATGGTAACGGTAGAAAAAATGCGTTTTTCGCTTGCTCCTAAAAGACGCGCAGATTCTGCTTGCTCTTGAGGGAG
>CAYJGO010000033.1:0-16692 GCA_964369855.1 uncultured Treponemataceae bacterium
CCCTCTAGATTGAGCGCCCCTCCTACTTGTAGATCCCTTGGAAGCTCTGTTATTGATGTGCCACTTAGGTCAAGCCATCCTCCCACTTGTAGACCCGATGGAAGCTCTGTTATTGATGCGCCATATAGGTAAAGCGCACCGCCTACTTTCAGGCCCTTGGGGAGCTCTGTTATTGCTGTGCCCTCTAGGTTGAGCACACCCCCTACTTTTAGACCCTCTGGTAGCTCTGTTATTGCCGTACCCTCTAGATTGAGCGCCCCTCCTACTTGTAGATCCCTTGGAAGCTCTGTTATTGCCGTACCCTCTAGGTAGAGATCCCCCTCCACGTGTAGGTTATTTTCGATAAATTTTTGTTCGTTTATCTTTGCTATTTTACAGAAATCTTTGATTATTTGTGCCTGTGTCTTCATTGTTGTGATTAATTATTAAAAGCATTGTGTAGGTTAAAAAACACACATTAAAAAAACATCACAATACTCATTGGCATCGACTCCAATTTTTTTATGATGTTTTGTTATTTGTATTATCACTGCTCTTAAATTGTCGATGTTCGAGCGTTATTTTTTAGTGAGCCGTAAAGGGTTCAATCTTTACGGCTCTTTAGGGGGTTGCGAGCATAGAGATAATCACAAAACTATGCTCTTTATTGGGAGTATAACTCCTCGCTCCACTCGTGAGCAAATTAACAGATGATAATTCAACAAATAGAATTACACTGCAAAAATACAAACAATATTTTATCTACCAAAACTTTTTACACTTTTTTTTAAAAAAAAGTTCAGGGTTTTGTTCTCTATACTCCTTAAATTGTTTTCTTCGCTGTTTTGCAATAGGTCTCGAGCTTGCACGCCACATCTGACGCTTAGGCGTACCGTAAGCGTCAGGTTTTTGATGCTCATAGAAAAAGGCGTTAAAACCATCCTTGTCCGGACAAGTCTGCAAAAAACCCACTATGCCCACATAGTGCTTGCCATTTCGCATCTGTTGCCAATCGCAACTTTTCAGAAACTCTATTATATCCTCTTTGCAAAGCGACCCCGTAACTATCAAGGCAGGGGGATGATTAGAATGTTCCATTATTTTACCTTATTAGTATTTACTTGCCAACTTTTGCTATTTTTAAGTATTGTTCTCGACTCTCAATAAAAGCAGATGTATTGCTATATCCACAAGGCGGATAACACTATGCTCTGCTAATACAATAGAGATCTTAAACTTGTCAGATGGATCTTTATCTATATGTGTTTTCCCTACCGTTTTACGAGCTATATTTAAAGCCCTCCTCCATGTTAAAACCTGTTTTATTGCTATCTCTGTCATCTCCCTCTTTATTATTTATCTACGAAAAATATATCTTTGCTAGAGCATTTATCTTCTATTAAAAAAGACACAAATTTATGCTTATTAAAACTAAAAGTGTTTTTTAACATTTTTTTTATATCCCCGACTTGCTTAATTTGATCTATAACGTTTGCCTCTTTACTGATTTTGTCGTACTTTTTACCTATTACTTCAACAAGATGTACTAACACATTTGCAGACCTATCTAATCCCTCTATTGCCAAACAAGATTGTATGCCCTCGTAAGTTTCCATGGCATTATCTATTAAATTATCTAAATCTGTTTCATTTTCATAGATTTCAGCGAGGGCGGCGCTCATGTTTTCAAAGTCTTTGAGTATTAGCTTCATAACTTGCTTAGTTTTATGCCTGTATTTATTCTCTCGTTCTAAGTCATAAACCATGTCGTCTACGACCCTAGGCATCATAAACAAAACGATGTATAACGATACCACCTCCTTTAAAGTTTCTTTGCTTATTAACTTGTCTTCTGCGCTCTCCGTGTGTAAAAAATAATTGTTTGCTATTATTATTAGATGCGCAAGAGATTGTCGGTGCACTGTTTTCTTTTTGATTTTACAGTTGCCTTTTTTATGTAAATCTACTATAAAGTCCACCGTTCTTTTTTTAAAAGAATATTGGTTTATCGCATTTCTTTCTAATAATCCTAATTTATCTGCAAGGTTATAACATTGACAATGACAATTTGCGCTCTTTGCCATGCCCATATCCTTATATTTTATATAATAATATTTTGTTTCAACTTCAATCATTTCTCCACAAAAAACACAAAAAATCATGTTTTCGTTTTTAGATGTATTTTTTGAGATTATCTTCATCTTTCTAATTCGGTTTTTAAATATTTATATTGCGCTAATAATGTATCAAGACCCGTAGCCTTATTAACTTTGATCCATTGTCCTTGTAATTCTTTTTCATACAAAACACTAGTTGCGTATCTATTTCCTGACAAATCAGTGAATTTTCTAAGCAGTTGTTGTTCAGTTTTTGTGTCGCCCAAATATCTATCTTTCAATAAACGCAAGTAAGGATCAATGCTTTCGTTTGGATGTTTAAATTTGTGTTGTGGGTGTATCTCATCGGCACTTAATCCATCAAATGCTCCTACATTCCACACTTGGTTGGTCTTTAGTGCAAGACCTTTCGTTCCAAAGTGGCTCTCCACATACCCTTGTACTAAAGGGAGCCGAACATCTATATTATATATGTCGCAAGCATTTAGTAACTCTAATGCTGAAAGGTTGTGGTTCGGAGCACAGCTATTCATGTATGACTCAATAGTTTCTACTATTGCATATTTTGTAGACCAATATTTCAATTCCATTTCTCGGTAATATGTATCATAAGATGAATATTTTGAGATAGTATCTTCCGTGGAATTGCATATAACAATACCCACTGTCAATAAAATAATGGCGTTTGCAATAAGAATAATAATTTTTAAATTATGTATGATGTATTTTTTCATTTGTTTTTGTCAGTGAACATAAATAAGGACGATGTTCAGGATTAAATTTGAAATTGTTGGAGACTACTTAGTTATCACGAAACGTGTAAGTGGTAAAGTTATTAAAACTCGTAAGAAGTTGAGATAACATCCAACTAGCCTCTCTGTAATCTATTTGTTTGTTTTATATAAAATTATATATGGTTGTCATAGATTTATTTATCATGTCGTATGGAGTTTTATAATAAGACTCTCGCAAAACACCTGCTTTTATTCGGCTGATTTGTCGGCGAACAGTACGAGGATTTTGTTTTGTGTACCTTGTTAAAGATGCTAACGACGCTCCTGTTATTTTTTTTGAAAAAAACACACATAAAGCTCGAGTTAAAGCAACGTGATGAGACTTATTTTTAAATAAATCATCAAAATCAACATCCATTATCAAACATATTTCCTTGAAAATTTTCTCTATTTCAGCGTCTTTTACCATTTATCAAATAATTTAAATTATTGGCAAAGATAGTAAAAAAACAGATAAGATGCAATTAGGATTTTTCTAATAACATATATGCTTATGTTTTGCTTAATGTTTTAAATGATTTTATCTTCCTGTTGCGTCGCACCCCTCTTCGCATCTTTCAATTTTCGAGAGGTCGCTTTCTTTGACAAAAACGCCATCGACAAGTTTGCCTTTACGGTCTTTAATTTCCTCATATGCTAGACCAAGGCATTCTACATAGTCTACGTTAATGCCTTTATCTTTAAGTTGTTCACACAAGCAGATTAGCGTGACTTGAACATCGCCGACACTATCCTTTATTAAACTTACATCATTCTTGTTTAATCCTCGTGCCAATTCTCCAAGTTCCTCGATCGTCTTGCATAATTGAATCTTTGGGTTTTGGGTCTGCAGATTTTTATCTTGTACCCATTTGATTGTCTTGCTTACTAAACTTTCCATTTCTGTCTGTTTTGTCTTAAATTTTACCGTTATTTTAGTTGTTTTGTAATTGATAATTTATTTTGTTTGTTGTTTTTTTTAGCACCCAAAAGTACGAATGGTATTTACGTGCGTGGTATTGTCTTTGCCATTTTGTACCGAACGAATTTATCCTGTTTTTTGAAATTAGCACAAACATATCCTGCGGGCAATACCCAATATCTATTGCCATTTGCATCACCATACAATGTGTAAAATGATTTTTACCACTACTGACAATATCTTGACACTTCATAACTAAAAGTCCGTCATTTTTCAATAATCGATAACTCTCTTTTAGCGTCCTGAAATAGTGTGCTTTCAACTCCTCGAAATTAAAGTAACCCTCAAACCTCTTAGCAATTATAGAGCTACCCGCTTTCGTTTTGTGGTACGTGTTTTTACCTTCAATGATAAACGGAGGGTCAAACATTACAGAACTCATTGAGTTATCTTCAAAAGGCAAATCCCCACTATCTGCTTTCACTACTTTATCAGATTGAGGGTATAGGTCTGTTTTATGTATTGGTTGAGGCAAGGTTTTCCAAAATACACCCTTACTGTATGTGCAATCTAAATCAAATCTTTCAATATCATAAAGCTCCATAATGTTTCTTATTATTTCATCATTGCTGTATGAAACTGAAGAAACAATGTTTCTTCCAAATAAAGTTTCCATTTAGTATTCTACTTTTATCGGTTTGGATGCGATTCGTTCTCTTTTCTTTTTAGGCATTGAAGTTGGAATAGGCTTACAGCCAAGTAGCGCATCTCGCCATACCTCAAATGTAATTTTAACCTCTTTACACTTTGTTTCGATAAACTTTTGCACGCCGCCTGCGTAAAAGATTATCATTGACGCAGAATAGGCGTTTATTTGCTCTCCTTTTGCATTTGTGAATACTAGGTATTGTCTATCCTCGCTGAGGCTTACAAATAGCTTATGCTTATATGAGCGATAGTGCCATTTTGTATTCGGGTCAAACTTCCCTAAGAACTCAATCTGCTCAGGGTAGATATTTCTAATTGTATTAATGTCTCTTGCCATAGTTATTATTATTTATTTAGAAATTTGTTTACGAAGTATAGTTGTCCTTTCGGCTTAACTTTAGTTGTGATAGTTGTGTGCATCACTCCGTTATTACCACTGCGTATGCCTTTTTTTAGCTCGAATAGTCCTTGTTCAATATAGCGTTGCATAGGTATGTTATATCGGTCTCCTTTAGAGCCAAGGTAACCATTTGTGCGCATCCACTTGAATAGTCGTTTCTCTCCTATCTCTACTCCATTTTGAGTGATTATCTTTGCCAGCTCTCCAATCAAGCAAGATGATTGTGATGCAAGCACTGCATCTGTAAACGCTACTTTTGGTGCTTGTTCAGCGATAACCTCTTTAGCTTGCGCTAACTCCCTTTGCTTTGCATCTAATCTATTTTGAAGAATATTCATTGCTCGTGCAATGGTATCGTCATCATCATTGACTACCGCCACCCCATTTTGCATAAGTTCTTTTACTTTGTCGTTGCACCAAATAGCAAACTTAGGAGATAGCCATCTCGCAAATTCTACCGCAACATCTTCGTGCATCCAAGTGCCACCGCCATCACCATAGATAACTTGCACTAAATCAGGCGAGTTGATTTTTCTCACCTCGCTCAGTTCTCTAATAAACTCCTGAGTTGATTGAGTTTTTAACCAATCATTACTCTTTTTTCCAAAAGGTAATGCCATTTGTGTAGCATTAACCATAATTCCGTTATCACTCTTAAAAGTGATATTATTGCCATTATAGGCAAAGATAGATGTTTTGTTTTCCATAGTGTTTAAAAAACAAAAAGACCCTAAGCGTAACGGCACTCAGAGTCTTTTCTATATAAAAGGTTTTATCCTAATATGTTCTGTTGATGTGAGCCGTTACATCACAGCACAAAGGTAGTGATTATTTTTTAACTTCCAAATTATTTTAGAGGTTTATTTGAAAAACCAAGGACTATTCTTTGTGATCCAAACATATCATTATTACACATTGCAGTTATAATATACGTTTCATTCCATTCTTTCATTCTTTCTTCATTTCCATACCACTCACAAGTTAAATCAGATAATCTATCGTAAAACAGACCGACATTAGCAATGTTAAATACGTCATTAAGTGTCCTGATATTGCGTTGTGTCGCTAGGCTATCCGCTAAAGAGCCTCGATGCTCTCTGAATAACACTAAGTTATCTAATTCCTCGTATCGCATACCTTTGCAATAACTCCAGTAGTTTATAGTTTGCTCTTCATTGCAACCTCGCTCAACTGTTTCGTGATACCATTTATCAAATGCCCCTTTAGGCATATCATAAAGCAAATCTAGTACTGTATCACTGAAATTGATGCAGTAGTCTGCATAGTCAAAAGTGCCACCTACATCATCTCCAATCCAATGTATATCCGATTTATAACAAAACTCTTTATACTCATCCTCATCCAACCATTTGCGCATAAAATCACATACTAAAGATTGCACTACCTTATCATAGGCTTGTAGGTTTGTTTCTACTTTTTTACGTGTCATAGTCCTATATATTTGCTGTCGGTTTATAGACTCTTTTTATCTTAATCCCTTTTAGTGCAAACATTAGCTTTTCTTTAAGGATATACTCCTTTGGTAGCATATATTCGCTAATCTTTATATCCTCCGTAACTAACTGATTTTCTTTCATATACTGGAAGTCGCAAGTGTAAGTGATAGGACGTTGCAGGGTGCGAACCTTAGTAACGGTCTTTGTTTTAAGTTGCACCTCATAATCTTCTGTTACGGCAGGAATAAGCTCAAATTTAACGTGGCACTTTAACTCTGATATTAGACCTTTGTTTTGTGCATCCTTTAAATATGAATATCTTTGTTGTTCTCTGACTGAATCAAACTTAATGCCATCAAACTCAACTTTTCTATTACCGTATTTAGGGCGTTTATTTTTAGCATTATAGCCCCTAATCATCGCATCAGCTAATGTGCTGCTGTCACTCATATCTTTACCATTTTAATATAATGCCAATAGCTATAATTATTGTGTATGTTATAAAAAATTTTATGTTTGGCAAGATCGTGTTTGTAAATTTTTTTTATTGTTTCCTCTGCTGTTGGTTGATCTCCTTTCCAAGAAGATATAAAATTTAATTCGATTAAGACACCATCGCTTGTAACAAATTCGGCTTTTCGCCAAGATTGCACGTTTGCATCAGTGGTGATATATTTCTTCCAAGTATTATCTATTGCCACATCTGGCACACAGCACGCATCCATAAACTTATGCTGTATTTTAAATGGATGTCCGTTATTTGTCAATCTATTTTTTATATCCATCTTAATTCAGTATTTTTGTAATCACCTTTTACCCAAACAAACCAAGCATAACATACTGCACTGCTACCTATATTTTCGAAATCTCCGTTCAGTGCACACTTTTGCCTTTTACTAAAGACGTATATTCTTTTAGGTGGATATTTGTCAAATAATTCCCTTCGTTTTTCGCTTTCGCAAAAAGTGAGTTTGAGAAACATTGCGCATTTGCATCCATCTTGTAACAACTCTAATGATTTTTCAACAAAATCTTGAGCAAGTTTATAGGGTGGATTTGTAATGATGTCTTGATTTCCTTTATTTGGTAATCTTTCGTAGTCAAGGAAATTAACACCTCCAACTCCATATCCTCTATCCACTAAATCAGTACTAATTACCCTTTTGCCTAACTCTTCCATTCTCTTGCTGAGATGCCCCTCCCCACAAGCAGGTTCGATTATTTCATCTGCAAAATCCTCTACGGAAAATAAAGCATTTATCACCGAAGGGGCACTTGCGTAATAATCATTCTTTTCTCTTTCGTGAAGAGCATGATTGCTCGCTCCTAATGTTCGGAATGTGGCACTATACCCTATTCTTTTATTATGTTTCATAATCTAAAAATCCTCTTTATTTAGTTCCAAAATCAATCCTTTCTTAGCCACATACGGCTCAATCCCTATCTCCTCCTTAAACATCTTCTTAAACATTTCAGGGTCGCTATTCTCGGACGAAAGGTGTAACAGAACCACATTCTGTAAATCTACACTTAAGTGCCGTTTTACAAACTCAACAGACTGCTCTACGCTAAAGTGATTATTATTTGCCGAGCTACTCCATTGGTTTAGCTCAACCGCATTATCAATCTGTACATCTTGAGAGTAATTTGCCTCTATGAGTATATGGTTTAATCCTCTGAATTTATAAGGTAATTGGTATGTATCTGTCGCAAAGAATATCTTACCCATTTCGGGGTGCTCTATTACAAAACAATAACATTCCACATCGTGATAGCTTTTATAAGCCGTTACTACAAACTCTCCAATTTGATATGGCTGTCGTTCCTCTAATACTGCTACACCATTATGTTTATCGGCTACATCTTGACAACTATAAACTTCTATTCCGCAACGATTTGCATCTTTTATACTTAGTGAATGATCATTATGTTTATGAGTGACTAAACACCCTACAATCTTACTGTAATGATAACCTAGAGCTTTTTGATAATCTTTCCACTTACACCCCAATTCTAAAATCAAGATGCAATTTTCAGACTCTAAAATATAGCCGTTACCTAAACTACTACTGCCTATTACAAATAGAGTCATATCTCTCCCCTATGTCGTTGAACATTAAAAAGTATCGTCTTTGCTTTCCGATTTAAATAACTCTGTTTTCGGGTTAGTTGCCTTGGGCGGATCAATAGGCTTAGAGGATGTTTCCTCTATAACCTTTGTTTCGTCCTTGATTTCCTCGTATGGTACATCCACAAGGCTACGTTCATCTATTTCATCCATAAGAGCATTATGTTTAGATGGTGTTCCGTTAATTATTTGCCGTGTTCCTGAGTTAATTACTGTCTTTTCTATCATTTTAGTAGGAAATTTTTGGTGCGTCGTGAGGGTCTTGTTGGATGATTGCGCCCAAGCGGATTTAATCTCCTTGATAGACATTACAAACAAGTCATCGCCTCCACCTGCAACTGGGATATACATATATGCACCCTTGGCGTCATTGTCGATATTCTCGAATATTTGCTTATGCTTAACAAGAATACGCCTACCTGATTTGGCGTCAATATCAAATTCTACTTCATCGCCATCACGAATAATGCGCACGACTGGCGACCAATTAGGATATAGCCGTTGAGCTTGTAGTATATTACCAAAATATGATGGAAATATAGTTAGTTCCGTTCCATAAACGATAGGATAGCATTGACTAAGAGACATATCCAATCCAGCACAAGCCATCTTGAATAGTGCTTTGGCGATAGATGATGGCGAGCATACTTTTAGGGCGGCGTTGCCATTTCTATCCTTAACGCCCTCAAGGTGCATAAGTGCAGATTTAATAGCATTTACATAATTATAGTCCGAGGGCATAGTGAACCCGGACTCTACGAGTTCGCTAATCTGCTTCATCGCTTTGTCGCCAATAACCTTTGGGCTTGAACCTGTATCTTGTAATGTTTGCAAACCAGTTTGGCTGGCTTTTTGTTCTTCGGTACTCATATGTTTATATAATTAAAAATTGTAATCATCATCATTTGCGACTGACTGCGTAACCCTGTTTGTACTTGGCTGAAATATATGTTGTCTGTGTGCGGGGTGAATTTCAGAAGATCCCACCGTAGGGTAAGCCACACCACCATCCATGCCATTCACCCTCCAACAGTAAAGATTATTGTAGTTGCGACCATTATGTTCTTTGCCTTTAAAATTGAAAGACCATATTCTTACATCGTCAAGCTTGATTGGTAATTCAGCAAGCTGACCCGACAAAAACATGGTTAATCTCTGTTGTTTGTTAAGTTCGTTGCTGTCAATTTGAACTGTAATTTCCATTCTTTTTTGGACTTGCCCATTGTATTGGGAATCTGGTAATGGATTAATAGACACCACTCTTGCCATAACGGCTACTGAATTATTGTAAGTTACTCTTTCTTTCTGCTGTTGATAATTGTTGTACATCGCTTAAAATAAATATTGGGTTTGATTTTTGTGTTATTCATTATTATCATCTCCGCCATTAAAAATAAATGGCGGAGGTTCTATTTGTTCATAATATTTAAAACTAATAATTGCAGAGCCCAAAATCGGGGTTTCAGTCAAACACTCTCTCTCCCTGTATTCTTTCCCCCAATTTGGTTTTATAAAATGTGTTTTCCACGACAAAGGATGCTTTAAAGGGAAAATACAAATAGGCAAAACAATTTTTGTTTTAAAACGATTAAGCCCAGCTTTTTTGATTGGGATACATACGTAATCCTGTTTCCATCCTTCGTCATCATCCATTTGAATAACCTTTACGTCAGGTAATTGGAGCAAATCTATTTCACCATTTACAATACTTGCCATTAACTTAGTTTTTGTAATTATTTCTTTTCGCAAAGATAATCAATTAGTTTGGCATTTACAAAACAAACAGGCTAATTTTCAAGGAAAAGCCAACACCTCTCTTTAGCATCTTTTAGTATTTCATTAATTTCCAGCCATTTCCAACCATGTAGACTATAAGGCTCTAAGTCTACCTCAGGATAATCAAGACGGTCAAATTGCACCCAACCTTCTGCATAATACACTGTAATAGTTCCTCTTGTGCAGTTTATTGTTTTGAATTTAATAATATTTTTTTATTCGGAATTATCCATTTTAGGCTTGTGTGATTAATATAATGCAAAGGTGGCAATAATTAGCGAGATTCCAAATTATTTTGGTAATACTTTTGTTTGCTTTTTTAGATAAGGTCAGTTATTTTATTTTCCATTTCTCTTTTTGATTCAATAAGTTTATTCTGTATCGGCAAAATATGCTTATTGTAATAGGATGCTATTTCATTTTGTTTTTCAATAGGAAAATACTCTACATAATAATTCTCAAAATCCAAAGGTAGGATAGTCAGCTTTGAAACTCCATCAGCTAATTCATTAACTATTTCTTTACGAATTGCATTGAAATATATGCTGTAAAATAGTAAATTTATAGGGTATTCATCATTGCTTCGAGGAGTTAATACCAAGCATAAATTACTTGCTATAAATTTACTATTTACATAATGGCATTTACCCAATGAACCACCAGCCGCTACTGCATATACAATAGCCTCGCAATGATATTTGTAATCAAAGTGTGTTTTCCATTCTTCGGATGCCGTAATGAAATCAAATTCACCCTCAGTATTGCTTTCACTCTGTAATGACCCTTTTTCTATTTTGAATAATGTACTTATTTTCACCAAATTACCATTTACATTATGCTCTTTAACCCCATAACAATTTAGTAAATTTCTATCATATATTACTCTTTTACTATATTCAGCATCAACATCTTCATTATATTTAATACATCGAATGACTTTATCTTTGATTGTTTCCCATTTATTATGTTTATCTATTCGACCCTTATGTTGAACACTAACCAAACCGTCATCATCCATATTATAGAAAATAACTTTATCTGAAATTTCGTGTGGAGTTTTAGTAAAACCAAAAATAGATGTATTTACGGTTCTTTTTTGCTCTGAAAATAAGTTATTTGGCATTTTTATAACAAAATCCAATTTAGCAATTTTTAGTATTTCATCTGTTATCCCCATTGTGTTTCTATTTAATGTTGGAGTTGGCATAATTATAATAAGTTTTCCGTTGGGTTCTAAGAAATCTAATGCTTGTTTTGTGAATACAATAGGAAGCTTATTTTCATAAGGAGGGTTAATAATACATTTATTAGGTTTGTATTTTTTTACCTCTGCAAACAATTCATCATTTTCATTTACTAAACTACTGCCATATATCAAATTAGTCCGTCCATCTCCGTGTAAAAACATATTAGAGCAAGCCAACGCGAATAATGTAGAATCTATCTCAAATCCAACTAATTGATTGTTTTTTATTTTTTGAATGGTTGAGCTATTATTCTTAGCTTTTTCTATCAATCGCTCCATTGATTCCATAAGGAATCCGCCGCTCCCTGTACAGGTGTCAATTATAACATCATCAATACTTAATCTGGCTAAATCAACCATTAGGCTCTTGATGTGGTCTGGCGTTAAAATGATGTTTTTATTATCTATTTTCCCTGCTTTAGATAGGAATATCTTATATGCACGACCCAAAATATCTTGCTTTTCATCCATTCGGAAAGGGTAAAAGATCTTTCTTTCTATGAGGTTTATTATCTCTTTGTATTCATTTAGTGGATAGTCTATATTTTTAATGAACGCAAATTTATCTCTCCAATTATATTCTTTAGACAAGTTATTTATCTTGTTAGAAATTTGCCTTACGATTGCCTCTAATATGGATAAATTAAGGTTGTGTGATTCTCTCAGTTGATATGTCGAATTTTCCACCTCTTCTTTAGTCGGAGGTTGACTGTTTCTGTAAATTTTAACAAACGTATTATCTTTAAGTGCAATCATTAAGCCTGCAAAGAATAAACTACGCTCTGTGTCTTTTATATTGTTATCATTAAAATTTTTGTTTAATTGTTTGAGTGTATTCTTTAATGATTCTGTGGATATGCACTCACCATACTTTTCTTGGCGATAAATTTTTGTAATATCTTTAAGAGTAAGCAATTTGCCATCGGTAGGAATTTCTTTATAATTGTAATCCTTTATATGTAAAAATAGCCCTGCTATATATGAATCTTTATTTTGTCCTGATAAAGATATTGCTACTATATCCTTGCTTATATTATTGTTAGTAGCATAAAATTTGACCTCATCACAAGATAACTTGTAATTATCTGCTTTTGCTTCTACAATAATTACAAAATCTTCTTCCTCATCTCTGAAAAAGTCGGGATAACCTTTATATTGCGTGTTGTTTTTTGACTTAAAGCCATAAGAGGCAGGAATAGCAGAATTTTCTATAAAAGTGTTGTGTCCGTAAAACTCTCGAAATAAATTCTCTGTTATGGTTTCGCTTTTACCCCCCATCTGTAATTTGCTGTTATTCATATTGTTACGTGTATTATTTAACTGCTAAATTTACTAAGGCTATAAACGCCTCGTTGTTATCTCTGTGGTTTAGTCTAAAGCAGAACTCATTAACGTACTTTTGCATATACTTTACCGAAACGTTATGGATAATTCCCATTTATTTAAGTTCAACTCTAAGTGTATCGTCTGTTTCGCTAACAATAAGTTTTACAATCTGCCAATCTGTTAACCAAAAGGCGGACATGTTAAGCGATTCTGCGCTATCCACAAAGATAGGTAGTTTGATATTGTTAGCAACACTAAACGCTTGTACAATATCCATTCCTGCAAGTGATTTAGATGCAGTGTTGAGTGTTTTAGTGCTTACCCCTTTGTAAAGTATCTCGCACGCATCTACCAAGTCGCCACTCTTATTTTCTTTAAGCATTTCGACTGCGACTTTATGGAACAATTTGTTAGTATTAATCTTAACTATCTCAGCGTATTCACGTTCATATTCTTTGATATTGTTAGCTAATCTCTCTAAGTTTGCCAACTCCTGTGCTGATTCTCTTAGTTCATTGCGAAGTTGCTTGATACGTTGCAGTTGGTTTTCGTAAACTCGTTGCACTGCTATAACCTCTAAGCACGCTGTACGCTCTTTGTCAAGTTCTGCTATCTTTGCATCTACCTCGGCAGTATCAACAGTAGGGATAGATGGCATAGAGTTTCTAAGCCTGTCCGTTGCTATTGTTAGTTCTTTACCTCGCTCAGTCATTGCAAAGTTAATTAATTGCGCTTTACACTCAGCAATACGCTCTTCAATATCCTCTTTGCTCTTTAATGGTTCAAGTGTAATAGGTGCATCATATTTAGCTTTCAGTTCTGTAATCTCAGATTCTATTTGCTTTTGTTCTCCTGCAAGTGCTTTACCCTTAGCAACAATACTCTGGTGTTTTGCATCTTTGTTTTTGTTAAACTTAGCACGTGCATCCTCAATCATTGCATCTGGCATTTCTTGACCACAATAGCTACAATTATCAGCTACAAACTCTAACTCTTTATTATCGTCTCTCTCGGTGCGAAGTCTCGCTAAAGTAGTTTCGTTCTCTTTATATTGCTTTTCTCTGCTCTGAATACTTGTAAGGATATTTGCCCTATTGCGTTCTGCTGTTTCATTACGCAACTCAATATCGTGGTTACATTGATTGATTGATCGCAATTCAATCTCCAATCTACCTACTGCATCATTATGCTCTGCGTTATATTCACGCTCTGCTATGCGATAATCTTCTTCCGCCTTAGCAATCTGTTTAGAGTGCTCATTACGTGCATCCATAGCCTTTTTGATAGGCTCTTGTGCACCTGCTTTATCTGCATTAAGTTGCTTAATCTCGGCATCAATAGCATCTCTGCGCTCGCTCGCAATACTTACACCGCTAATATCAGGCAGAGCTTGATTAAGAGTATTTATCTGAATTTGTAGTTCTCCCAAACTCTCACCACGCCCTACTTGCTTTTTAAGAGGATTCATTTTATTTGTTGTTTGCTGTTTTAGTTCCGCAATAGTATATCGCTCTAACATTGCAAATAACTCGCTAAAATCGCCCTTAAAATCATCTTTAGTGGGTACTCCGCTAAGTTCAGCCAAGAACGCACGTTGAGTCTCCCATTTCGGAATGTTATGAATAAAGTGATAGATATTAAGAATGATTTTAAGTTTCTCTATCGGGGCAAAGTTAGCCTCTATCCAAGCCGTATAGTCAGTTGCACTACGCTCAATATCGTCAATAGATAAAGAATAGTTGATACCACTGCCTCGTTCATACGTTCCAATTTCTTTGTTACGCTTGAATTTAATTGATGCAGATTGTTTAATAGTAACGTCATAGCTATCAATATTGAACACCCCTACTATTTCAGCAGATGGGTTATCATCGTGGCTATATTCGTGGTTGCTATCAAACATCTCAAAGTCGCTTCTATTGCGACTATCTGCCCTTGTTAGTAGTTGGCATAGTGCATCAAATAGAGTTGATTTACCCTGCTCGTTTCGTCCATAAATCTCTGTGATATTTTCACTAAAATCTATTTTAGTGTATTGCCCTCTGTAACCATTAAGGTTGAGGGATTTTAGGACTATTTGTTTCATAATATTTATTTTATAACTTGCGTGATTATTGCAACTGCGTGTGAATTAGTAACCTTTTTTATTTTTTTAAAGCCATTCTTTTAACTCCACGTGAGCCTTAACAAAAGTAAGCTGCATATCGCAACTCTGAATTTGGATTTATTCAAGGTCTCCGCCATCAGTATTACACCCTTTTTTCATACCCTAACACACCATCCCATAATTTTTGAATAGTATATTTCTAAATACATAGGGTTTGTCCGCCTTTTTTCGTTAAAAAATTCTCAAAATTCATTCATATCTATTTTACTCTATTGTATTAATATCTATTGCTAAACCTTGGTCGATAAGTCCCAAATAATCGAAGTGCGTCTTTTGCAAGAACTCAATAACCATCATAGTGCACCTTGTATCTACCATATCACCATTTGCATTACGTATATGAACCGAAGTATTGCCTTTTGAAAAACAAACCGCATATTGTCCTCCTCCTAAATTGTCGCTATACTCAATGCCTATCGACTGTCTAACGATTTCGCCATCAATAGTGTCCCTGCCTTTTTTTACTTCCCATTTATTAGGTGTATAATTACCTAAAATCTCAAATGAGATGTACTCTATCGGCACAAACTCTTCACCATTATTAATATCGGGGTGCGTCATAGGTTTAGTCAAGTCAGACATAGAGTGGAGAATAGGTTTGCATAAACAAATATGTTCCATAAAATCACCTCTGCCTTCAGTACATCGTAACCATAAAGCAGGAGGCATATTTGAAATATTTGTCATACATCCAACTACATTTAATGTTTCCATATACTCATCTATCATACAATATCTTTCTACTTTTAAACTATACGGCAAATACCCTGCAATATCTGCTAATTCTAATTTTCTTTCCATAGCTATTTGTTTTTTATAGTTCAACGTTTAATTTTAATGAAACATCAAAGGAATTAATAGTTGCAATACATTCGTCTTGTTGCATTACTTTTTCTGTTAATATCTTTAATCATCACATATAACCCCGAAAATATATTGAGTATTACAATAACTGCTATATATAACGGGGCAAAAACACATAAGGAAACACATTTTGCCCACCCCTCGTTTTTGTTGATTCTCCAAATAAAGGGTACTCCCTAATAAAATCTTTTACTACATATATAGGGAACACAATATAGCAGACTGCTATGTATAATATTAAAGCAGGCATAATCTTATAGTTGTATATCCATTGCTATCGTTCGGATAGTTTGTGTTTCCGTGTGTCCATCCTCAAACCTCATTACATCTTGTGTGCTATCAATGTTTAGGCATATGCTATCAACGTCAATATCTAATTCTTTAGCCACATAATCAAGTTCCACTTCTATGCACTCCCTAATACGGTCTATTGCATCTTTCTTAACTCGCTTAACTTTGTCAGAGTATGTTTCAGTTGGCTCTACTTTTAGTGTGCCACCTATGAGATCAGAGGATTCAATAAGTAGAAATCCCCCTCTTCCTTCAGCATCGGATATATTATATTTAGGCTCAGTATCATATTCATTTTTAAATATGCAGATGTCTTTATTTTCAAAGTCTTTAATAATGATATGTTTATCTGTGACTTCTTTTATTATAAAATAATGTTTATCACCATTAGGAAGATTTACATACGGTAAGCCCTTAGTCCTCATATAAGACTCGTAGGTAAAGTAGCTAGTGCCTTGCTCTTTCATCTTAGTTATTTTTAATTGTTATTATATAAGTTCCCTTATATCCCTTAATGTACCACTAAGGAGATTTTAAG
>CAYJGO010000034.1:0-16132 GCA_964369855.1 uncultured Treponemataceae bacterium
GACCGAAAACGCGGTAGATCTAAGTACGGTGCTAAAAAGCCAAAGGCTTAAGGGGTACATAAATGGGTAGAAAGAATAAAAGCGTAAACAGAACATTGTTACCAGATCCAAAATACAACTCAACAGTTGTCACAAAATTTGTTTGTCGTATGATGTTAGATGGAAAAAGAGCTACTACAATTAAAATTATGTATGAAGCTTTATCAACATTACAACAAAAAACAGAAAAAGATGCTTTAGAGGTATTCTTAAAAGCGCTTGATAATGTAAAACCAATGGTTGAAGTAAAATCACGACGTGTTGGTGGAGCTACATATCAAGTTCCAATTGAAATCAGAGATTCAAGACGCGAAGCACTTGCTATGCGCTGGGTAATTACTGCAGCTCGATCAAAAAGTGGACGTGGAATGGGTGAAAGATTGGCATCTGAACTTTTAGATGCATATAATAACACCGGTACTGCATACAAGAAAAAAGAAGATACACACAAGATGGCAGAAGCAAACAAAGCGTTTGCTCACTATCGTTGGTAGTATTCTGTTTTCAAAAAAAGCTCCTTTTTCAAGGAGCTTTTTATTTTTATTACATGGATTATTTATCAACCAAACTCATGTGATTTTTCAAACAATAATCCATTGCAACGGCTGCAGCTCCATATAAAGTTGGGTCATCTTCAAAATTTGTTGTACTGATTGTAACCGTGCTTCTAAATGACTGTGGAATTCTTTCATCAACAACTTTAATTATTTCATCAAATATTATTGAGCTGTCTCGAACCATTTGGTTGCTTAAAACTATTATTGCAGGGTTGTACATATTTATTATGTTTACAACTCCACATCCGATGTACTTTCCAGCTTCTTTAATGAGTAATAGTGAAAGCTCATCATTTTCTCTTGCATGCATAAATACATTTTCATAGCTTAGTTTTTCGTATGCGTTTAATTGAGATGTAGGATATTTACTTAAAAGAGCATGTGCACGTTTTATAAGGGCCAAAGAAGAACAGTATGATTCTAGACATCCAAAATTTCCACACTGGCATCTAGGTCCGTTAATATCTATGCTTACATGCCCTAATTCACCAGTAACCCCATCATTTCCTGTGAAAATATCTCCATTAATAACAATGCCAGACCCAACACCCTCTCCAATGAGCATATGAACCAATACACTGTTTTTTGAAAATGAGTAATTCCCGAACCACCAATCAGCAAGAGCGCAGGAGTTTGCATCGTGCATTATAGTAATAGGTACGTTAAACTCACCTTCAAATTCTTGATTTAGATTTACATTTTCCCAACCATTAGTTTCTGTAACTAAAACAATTTTAGACTCATTTTCTAAATAAGGGCCAGGAACAGCAACGCCTATAGAAACTATATTCCCAAACCTATCGATGTATGATTTCATAATGGACTTGATTCGGTATAATATTTCTTCTAAGCTTTCATTTTCAAAATCTTCTGAGTAGTAATCATAAATTATAGCATTAAAGTCAAAAACACCTACGGAAAAATTTCTTCTAGATATTCTAGCTCCTAGAAATAAAAAATCTTGCCTTAGTTTTATGCCCACAGATCGTCGCCCTTTTTCACCCGCAAAAAAGCCTGTTTCTTCTATTATGTTAGAGTCAATTAGTTCTTGGACAATTTTTGTTATAGCCGCTGGAGTAAGGTCTAACGTTTTACTGAGTTGAGATCTAGTTGATATCTTATTTTGTTGTAAAAATTGGATTACAAGTGAACGGTTTAAATTAAAGAGATGCTCATTATTTTGTCCATTCATCGGCTGCTCCTTATAATTTTTCGATATTTTTCATGCACTTTTGTACTTCATCAGTAGTAGGAATTGATGGAATGCCACCTTTTGTTGTTGCCGCCATTGACCCACTAGCATTTGCAAAGTCAACTATGTCTTCAATTTCTTCTTTTGTAATTTCAATAATTTTTTTATTTAAAGAGCTGATTTTCACTAAGCATGCACCCATAAATGAATCCCCAGAACCTGTGGTGTCAATCACTTTTACATCATATGTGCTTAAAATTCCTTGATTCTCCTCTAGGCAATAAAACGCGCCTTGTGGGCCGAGTGTAACAAATAATAGAGATATCCCATATTTTTTCATAAATGATTTAGCGTCATTCTTATAATCGGTGGTACCAGTTAAAAACTCAAACTCTTCATCGCTTAGCTTGACAATATCTGCATGGTGCATTAATTCAAGAATAGTAGATTTTGCATCATGACTTGTTTTCCATAGCGAAAGCCGTAAATTAGGGTCATAGCTAATAATTAAGTTATTTTTTTTTGCTATAGCAACAGCCTTAAGTGTTGCACTCTTTGAAGGCTCATTTGTGCATGATAAAGAACCAAAATGAAAAACCTTTGCTTTTTTTATATGTTCTTCATCGATTTCTTGCTTATTGAGCATAATATCTGCACCTGGGTTTCGAAAAAAACTAAAAGATCTATTTCCGGTATCATCTAAAGTAACAAAAGCAAGTGTTGTTCCGATGTCTTTATCTATATAGATTCCAGTTGCATCTATATTTTCATTTTTGATTGTATTTATAAGGAGTCTTCCAAGGTCATCATCTCCAACTTTGCCTATAAAGGCACTTTTGCCTCCCAATCTACTAACTGAAGTAAGGACATTGCATGGTGCTCCACCTGGGTTGCATTCGAAAACAGGAAATCCTAATTCAGATTTTCCTGCTGGGGTGAAGTCAATGAGTATTTCACCCAAAGCTAGTACGTCTATTTCTTTTAACATGTGTATATATCCTCATTAAATATAAGTATTCATTAATTAATTTTATCTTATTATTAACTAAGTTAATACATACTATCACTTTTTTTAAGTTTTGGGAAGAGGAAAATCATATTTTTTCATTTTTTTTTAAAAAAAATGAAAAAAAAAGGAAAATATCGACTTTGTTGCTTGACAAAACTAACATCTCGGTTTATTATACTTAACATAGTTAATGAATAAGGACAGTTAATTTATAAAAAATGATCACTGTCATAAAGGAGGTTCTTTTTGTCTAATTTTTTATTAGAAGTAAAAGGAGTAACAAAAGACTTTCCAGGCACACGAGCTCTAAATGATGTTCTTTTGCAGGTGAAATATGGCGAAGTTCATGCATTATGTGGTGAAAATGGTGCTGGAAAATCAACCTTAATGAATATAATTGGTGGCGTTTTTGCACCAACTGCAGGTGAATTGTTTTTTGAAGGGAAGCATATTCATCCTAAAAATCCGAGAGAATCTCAAGAAATTGGTATAGGTTTTGTGCATCAGGAATTAAGTCTTTGCTCGCATTTAACCGTTGCAGAAAATATTTATATGGGTAGATTACCACATAAGAATGGTATAGTAGATTACCCAAAATTGTGGAAGGATTCAGATGAGGTTTTAAAGCAATTTAATGCAAGTTTTAAAAGTTCGAGCCTAGTTAGTACTTTGACTGTATCTGAGCAACAAATAGTAGAAATAGCTAAATCTGTTTCTTTAACATGTAAATTGTTGATTTTAGATGAGCCTACTTCATCTTTAACTGACAAAGAAACAGAAAGGTTATTTGAAGTTATTAAAAATTTAAAAAAATCTGGAATTAGTATTTTATATATTTCACATCGAATGGCAGAAATATTTGAAGTTTGTGATACGGTTACAGTATTTAAAGATGGGTGTTATGTTTCAAATATGAATACAAAGGACATAGTATCAGATGATATAATAAAAGCAATGGTAGGGCGTGAATTAGGTAAGTTGTATCCTGCGAAAAGTAGTAAAATATATGATGAGAATATTTTGGAAGTTAATAGCCTTTCTGGTTATAAATTTAAGGATATATCTTTCAACTTAAAGAAAGGTGAAATACTTGGTTTTGCTGGGCTGGTAGGATCTGGTAGAAGCGAGATAATGAGGGCTTTGTGTTGTATAGATAAAAAGACATCTGGTGAAGTCTTTTTAAATGGGAAAAAACATAAATTTACAAACTATAAAACTGCAATAAACAATGGTATTTGTTACCTCACCGAAGATCGTAAGTTACAAGGCTTGTTTTTAGGAATGAGTATAAAAAATAATATGGCAAGTGCTAACTTGCAAGGCGTTTCTCGTGGTATTTGGATAGATGAAAAAAAAGAAGCAGACTTAGCAGAGCATTATACAGATCAACTTTCAATAAAACTTGCAGGAATCGATTACGCTATTAGCACACTATCAGGTGGAAACCAGCAAAAATGCTTGATTGGAAAGTGGCTATCATTAAATCCTCAAGTTATCATTATGGATGAACCTACGAGAGGAATTGATGTAGGGGCAAAAAGTGAAATACATAATCTGCTGCGTATGCTTTCTGAGAATGGTGTTGGGGTTATTATTGTATCAAGTGAATTGCCCGAGATTATCGGAGTAGCAGATCGAGTGGCTGTTATTCACGAAGGTACACTAGCAGGATTTTTATCGAATGCTGAATGTACAGAAGAAAATATTATGAAACTAGCTTCAGGCGAGAAGCTGTAATAGGGAGTAAAAAGATGTTAGAAAAAAAAGATGGTAAGTGTAAGCAAATACTAAATAAAATATTTCATCAGCGCGAAACAAATGTGTTGATAATTATAGTACTAGTTGTTGCAGTTGTGTCATTAATAAATCCTAAGTTTTTTCAAGTTTCAAACATGAAAAGTATTGCAACGAGTGTTGCAACTGATGGTCTTTTAGCAATAGGATTAACACTAGCACTTGTACTCGGTGGGATAGAACTAAGTGTTGGTGGCGTTGCAGCAATGGCATGTGTAATATCAGGTTACTTGGCTCTACAAGGAGTAAATATTTGGCTAGCTTGTATTTTGGCAATTGTTGCTGGAGTTTTGGTTGGGTTGTTTAATGGCTTCATGGTTAGTAAGGTCGGACTTCCCCCCTTCATTGTCACTCTTTCAATGATGAATTTATCACGCGGGATTGCATATATCATTACAACAGGGTCTCCTTTATCGGTCTCCGGTCATCTACCAGACAGCTTTCGGTTTTTAGCGACTGGTTCACTATTTGGCATTCCGATGCTTTTTATTATCTTTTTATTGTTTTCGATTATTGCACATGTATTGATGAAGAACTCAAGAGCATGTAGGAATATATACTATGTTGGTAGTAACGAAAATGCAGCAAAATTATCTGGAATTTCTGTTGATAGAGTAAAAATTGGAGTGTATATAGCAATAGCAGTTTTATCAACAGTTGCTGGTATATTATCTCTTGCACGATTTAATGTTGCTACACCAGAATTATCGAGAGGCGCTGAAACAACAGCAATTTCAGCGGCGGTTATTGGTGGTACATCAATGGCCGGTGGTGTAGGTGGTATACTAGGAACATTTTTGGGAATTTTTCTACTTAAAATTGTAAACTCTGCATTAGTAATGATGAATATTTCAGTATACTGGCAAAGTTTTGTTCAGGGTGCAATATTGGTAATCGCCGTAACAATTGACTACGTAAGTCATAGAAAACAGGGCAATAGTTTTCTTCAGAGAATATTCTCTTTTAGAAAACAAATAAAATAGCAATATGTATAAGTGTACATATAAAAAAACATTTTGGAGGAAAAAATGGTAAAGAATTCTGCATTAAAAGTAACACTAGCAATCTTATTGGTAGTAGCTATGTGTTTTGGAGTAGCTGGTTGCTCATCAGAAGAAGCAGTTAGCACAAATGCTGAAGGTGGAAATTCATTTGTTGGTAACACAGGAGATGAATATTTTATGGTGTCATTCCTATCAGGGATTGATTATTGGAAACACTGCTATGCAGGTATGGAAGATGCAGGAGCTGCATTAGGTGTAACTACAAAGTATACTGGGCAAACAGATGCTGATGTAGCTGGACAAGTAGCTGTTTTAGAACAAGTTGTGGCACAAAACCCAAAAGGTATTACAATTACATGTGTTAACTCTACAGCATTGGCCGACACAATTGACGCTGCTCGTGAACAAGGTATTTCTGTTGTAACTTTTGACTCAGACTCACCTACTTCATCTAGATCATCATATCTATCAACTGGAAACTATGAAGCTGGTGTAACAGCAGCTGAATATTTGGTACCTTTAGTTGGAAATGCAGGTAAAATTGCTGTTCTTTATACTGTTGGTGCTGAAAACACAGAAAGTCGTGTAAGCGGTTTTGAAGATTGGTGTGCAGAAAATGCTCCAGGCGTTGAAATCATCAAAGTAAATGATGGTGGAGATACAACTGTTGCTGTTGACAATATGTCAGCAACATTACAAGCTAATGATGACATTGTTGGTTTATTCTGTGTTGATGGTATAGCTGGTACAGCTGGTCCAACTGCAGTTGCAGAATCAGGACAAGACATCAGAACACTAGCATTTGACGTAGACACAACTGTGCTTGATAAAATTAAGACTGGTGAAATTGATGCAACAGTAGCACAAGGTATGTACAACATGGGTTACTGGAGTATGATGTTCTTATTTACTGAAGCAAATGGTCTTTCAGACAAAGCACTTCCAGGATACGTGGATACTGGTGTTGCTATTGTAACTAAAGATAATGTAGATGCATATTATCCACAATAATTAGTTTTTAAGTATTGTGTAAACATGTTGTTTGCACAATACTCGTTTTTTTTGATAAGGATTAATAAATGAAAAATTTTGAATATTTTGCACCAACTGAAATTGTATTTGGAGTTGGGTGCGTAGATAAAGTTGGCACACTTACTGCCAAATACGGAAAAAGAGTATTATTAGTGACAGTACCGGAATTTCCAGCTGTTGCAAGTTTATATAAAAAAGTTAAAGAAAGTTTAGTATCTGCTGGTTTAGAATGCACACATTTTGATGGTGTAATCCCTAATCCAACAACAACAGTTGTAACAGAAGGATCTAAGCTTGCACGGGAGAACAATGTAGAAGTTGTAATTGGTCTTGGTGGTGGATCATCAATGGATGTCGCAAAGGCAATTGCAGTAGAAGCTACACACGATGGAGAAGCATGGGACTATAACTGTCATACTGCTGGCCCAAGTGAAAAAACTCTTCCAATCATTGCAATTAGTACAACTGCTGGTACAGGAAGTCAAACTACACCTTGTTCAGTAATCACAAAAGAAAGTGATAAAGATAAAGGGGCAATTTGGCATAGAAATATATTCCCAAAAGTAGCAATTGTTGATCCAGAATTAACAGTAACATTACCCGAACAAGTTAGTGCCCAAACAGGGTTTGATGCATTTTGTCATAACTTTGAAGCATATATTGCAAATAACACAAATCCTCTTGTAGAGGCGATGGCTCTAGATGCAATAAGAAGAATTGCTGAAAACTTACCAAAAGTATTAAAAAATGCTTCAGATATAGAAGCTAGAAGTGAAATGGCTTGGGCTGATACTCTTGGCGGACTTACAAATGCTTCAGCTGGCGTTACTTTACCGCATGGTCTTGGTATGCAAATTGGTGGGCACTGTCCACATGTTACACATGGTCAGGCATTAGCAGTTTTTTATCCTGCCTTTACTCGTTACACATATTCAGCTGCTGTAAAAAAATTCGCTAATGTTGGAAGAATTTTTAACCCTGAACTATATAAGGTTAGTGATGAAGAAGCTGCAGAAAAAAGCTGCGAAGCGATTGATAATTTCTTAAAAGAAATAGGTCTGTGGATTAGTTTTGAGTCGTTAAAAGTTACAAAAGAGGACATTAGAGAAATAGCTGACTGTGGACAAGTTTTAGGTGATTATGCAAATAATCCACGTGTAGCAACTATCGATGAAATGTATGACTTATTGATGTCATGTTATAGTAGAGCATAAGGAATTTGAAATGACAGAAACAGGGATTTTAAATCGAGAAATTGCAGCTGAAATAGCTAAGCTAGGACATACAGATAGGTTATTAATTGCCGATGCTGGGTTGGCCATTCCTAATGAAACAAAAGTAATAGATATTTCATTGAGTAAAGACGTTCCTACAGCTATTGAAGTATTGAAAGTCGTTTTGGAAAACTTCAGTGTTGAAGGAATCATTCTTAGCGAAGCTACAGGAAAAGTGAGCCCATCTCGCGAAAAAGAATTCCAAAGTCTTTTTGGAGCAGATGTTTCAAGAGAAGTGGTTACGCATCCTGAGTTTAGGGATAACTTAACAAAGACAGTAAAATTTGCAATTCGTACAGGTGATTTTACCGCAAATAGTAACATTATTTTAGTTAGTGCTGGCGGACCCCGCTGGTATTGTGAAAATCAGTAAAGGAAAAAAAACATGAAAAATCAAACAGCATACTTGGATGATATTAGAACAATAAACATTCGGGATTCAGAAATGCCAATAGTTACAGATGACGATGTTTTGGTTAAAATTTCGCATGTAACCATATGTGGCTCAGATGCACATTTTTTTGAAGATCCAAGTTTTGGTGGAATAATAAAGAATCCAAAACTTCCGATTGTGCTTGGGCATGAATGCGGTGGAACTGTTGTAGAAGTTGGCAAAAATGTCACCCATCTTAAGGTTGGGGATAAGGTTGCCATTGAGCCAGGTGCTGGTTGTGGTGTTTGTAGTTATTGTCTTGAAGGGCATTACAATCTGTGCCGCAAAATGGACTTTATGGCAGCACCTCCTTTTAATCGAGGTGCACTTTCACGATATGTTTCTCATCCAGCAAAAATGGTTTTTGCTTTACCAGATAATATGAGTACATTGGAAGGTGCGCTTATTGAGCCTCTTTCTGTAGGTATGCATGCAATAAAAAGAAGTGGAGCCGGCTTAGGGATGAAAGCTGTTGTTTTGGGTACAGGTTGCATTGGCTTGATGTCAATTGCTTCACTAAAAGCAATGGGTGTTCAAGACGTTATAGTAGTAGATTTGTATGATTTACGCTTAGACTTTGCAAAAACAATGGGCGCAACAACAACAATCAATGCAACAACAGAGGATGTTGTTAGCAAAGTACTTTCATTGACAGACGGACTTGGTGCAAATATTGTTGTTGAAGCTGCGGGGAACTCAAAAACAGCATCTATGACTGTTGACTTGGTGCGCCCAGGCGGAAAAATAGTAATGGTTGGAAATATACATGGAGAAACACCATTTAGATTTATGGCAGCTAATGATAAAGAAGCTGATGTAATAAGTGTATTTAGATATGTAAATATATATCCAACTGCAATCAGTGCAGTTTCAAGTGGTTTGATAGATGTAAAGGATATGATTACCAAAACATTCCCATTTGAAAAAACGCAAGATGCATTTTTATGTGCAAGCGACGAACGCGATAAAGTAATGAAAATCGCAATTGAGTTTTAAAACCCTTCATAACCGTATGGCAGAATATAACTCCTGCAATTCTGTCATACGGTTATTTTCATCAAAAAACTATAATACCAACGGCATAATCTCAAAACAAGAAAATACCTTAAAAAAATGTTATAATACACCCGAAGTGTGTTAACTATCTATGCAAAAATACATTGTATATACCTTTAGAAAAGGTATATAATGGTAGTACAAACTTAAAAAGGATTATATATGAGGAATAGTATTGAAAAACTTAGTACTTTAATGCGCATAATAAGAATTATATATTTAATAGTAATGGTGTGTTCAGGAATAACGGGTGTTGTTTATAATGTTACACAAACACAAAATGGAGTCGGAGTATTTGCGTATTATACGATTCAAAGTAACATATTATGCATTTCAGCAGGTGTTTTTTATATCGTCTTGATTATAAAAAATAGTAAAGTTTCTGAAGATATGATGAGCATAGTGCAAGGTGGTATTGTTATGTGTATTATGCTAACATTTTTGGTGTTTCACTTTTTGCTGCTTCCAACAATAGATCCTACATCAGATCTCTTAGGCCCTGGCAACACATTTATACATTATATCTTACCGCTTATGGTGTTAGGCGATTATGTAATATTTCAAAAAAAAGGATTGCAAAAAATATCGTACATTGTTTTTTGGACACTCATACCTTTAGCCTACTGCGCTTTTGTGTATATTTATAGCGGCTTTGGCGGACGCTTTGGAGTTGAAAATCATTATGTTCCATATTTTTTTCTTGATTATAAAAGATTTGGTTATGGTGGAACATTTCTGTGGATATTAGGATTAGCATTGGGCTACATAATGCTTTCTGGTTTTTATATTTTGGTAGATAAAATCTTGTACTTGATTATAAAGAGCATTTGCAAAAAAGGTCTTAAAGCGTAGCACCATTATTGCCTTCAGTGTATCAAGGGAAAAAAAACTCCTCCTTGACGTATGAAGTTTTTTTTGGTATACTTTAGTCCAAAGAATAAGGATTATTTATGGTTAAAAAAATATTTATATCTACAATGTTACTATTATTTGTTACAAGTTTTTCTTTTTCTCAAAGCATACTAACTGCAGCAGATTTTTTTGATTCGGTATCAGCAAATTTTGGTTCTGTTCAAACATATGAAGCTGATTTAGATATTAGAATGGGCAGTAGTTCAAATCTAATGCGCTCTCGTGTTTCTTTTAAGCAACCAAATTTGTTAAGAATAGATTTCAGTTCTCCTGCAACACAAACAATAGTCTTCAATGGAAATCAACTAACAGTTTTTTTACCAAACTCTAATGTTATATTGACCCAAACAGTACAAGGACAAGGTGGGGCTGCAGGAGGCATGAATCTTGCTACTCCAGAAGGCCTTACCTTGATGAAACGTTATTATTCGATATCTTATGAAACTGGGCAAGATGCAGTCCCTCTAGACGAATCAGGTGAGATGGTAGTAAAGCTTGTTTTAACAAGACGTAATACAACTGAAGGTTTTAGAACGATTCGCCTAGCTATAAACCCTGAAACATTGTTAATTAGACGAGTTGAGGCAGTTTCTGTTACTGGAATAGCATACACATTTGATTTTTACAATTATTCAATCAATCAAAACATACCTGATATGCGTTTTATATATGATCTTCCACCAACTTCAAATACGTATAATGATTTTTTGTTTGCCGATACTGAATAGATTTAATAAAAGAGGATAGTAAAGAGGATATGGAAAATTTTGGTGCAATTTTACGAGAAAAGCGTGAAGAAAAGAATATAACAATTGACATGGCATCTCGAGAGACAGCTATTTCTCGTCATTATATTGAAGCTTTAGAAAGTGAAAGAATTGATATCTTTCCTAGTAATACATATGTGTCTGGATTTTTAAATAATTACAGTGAGTACCTTGGTTTGGATTCTTCTTATATTTTAAAAATCTTCAATGCACGAATTATTCAAGAAACACCAACTCCGGAAACACTTTTACATCCAAAAATTGATTATACAAAAAGATTTTTAGTAATTGGAAGCATTGTTCTGTTTTGTTGCATCACAACAATTTTGCTTGTATATTATTTGGTCGTGTTGCCACAGCGTAGAGAAGCAAATGCAATTGAACTGGCAAAATTAGAAGGAGAGACATACGCTCTTTCATCGATTCCTTTCCAGCAGCGCATATATATTGGAGATAGACTTTCTTTAAAAGTTGGGGATGAGTCAGTATTCTTAAAAGTCAATGACACTGTAAATGCTTTATCCCTCGAGACACCTCTTGGATTGCAATTTGTCGAACTTGGTGAAGAATTAGAAATAGATGTAGATGGTGTCAACGGGTCAGACTTCGTAATATTCTTAGCAGATATATCTAATACTGATGAGCGACTAGGTGCTGAAGTAAGAGCCTTTCTCACAAATCAAAATACATTAACAGGGTCAGGATTAGCCTTAGGTGGTGCAGATGCGATTGCGCTTGCTTCTGATGTTCCAACTAGCTTATCACAAACAGTTATTTTAGAAGATAATAGAGCATACCCCTTTACGATTAATGCAACATTTCGTGATGTTTGCTTACAACGATATATATCTGATTCTAACGATGCAGTTGAAAATTTATTTATCTCAGGTGATAATCTGATAATGCAAGCAAATAATGCAGTTCGTCTTTGGATGTCAAATTCTAACGCAGTTATAATGGAGCTGATTGCAGACGGGCGTACATATGAACTTGCAGTCGGCCTGCCTGGTTCAGTATCTGTACAAGATGTTCGCTGGATAAAAGAAGCTGATAACGTCTACAAGCTTGTGGTAATGGAAATTGAGTAATAATTTTTACATTGATATGCACGGGTGTGCAAAGAATCAAGTAGATGCAGAACTTATTACACATCGTCTTCAAACGAAAGGTTGGACACTCGTAAATGATGCACAAGATGCACAGCTCATTATAGTAAATACATGTGGCTTCATCGAAAGTGCTAAAAAAGAATCACTTGATGCTGTTATGACCGCACGCGAAAGTTACCCTAATGCCAAAATACTCATGGCAGGTTGTTTATCTGAGCGTTATGCAGATATCTTTGAATCAGATTTACCTGAAGTTGATGGCTTTTTTGGGAATGGTGATCTTTCAAAAATTGACGAAGTTATAGAAAGCCTTCAAAAAGGAAAGCGCCCAATTGTAAAATATGAACAGGTTGGTGTTTGTGAAGGCGAGCGAGTTAACCTCTTTGATTATCCTGCGAGCACGTATATTAAAATAACTGAAGGCTGTGATAATTACTGTTCTTTTTGTGCCATTCCACTGATACGAGGAAAACTGAGAAGCCGCCCTATAGATTCAATAGTAGAAGAAATTAAAATGCTACATGATAGAGGAATATTCGAATTTAACTTAATCGGACAAGATTTAGCTGCTTTTGGAAGCGAAGATTTTTCGCCAGAACAGCGTAAGTCATTTGATTGGGGCTCTATTGGCAAAAGTCCTTTGGCATCTTTGCTTGAAAAAATTAGTGCCTTAAAAGGAAAATTTTGGATTCGTTTACTGTATATTCATCCAGATCATTTCCCGCTCGATATACTTCCTATAGTAAAAAAAGATATACGATTTTTACATTATTTTGACATTCCATTTCAATCAGGTGATGATGCAGTAATACAGTTAATGAATAGGGTTGGGTCAAGAGAAGTTTATAGCAAGTTAGTAAAAGATATAAGATATAATTTGCCAGATGCCACACTCAGAACAACTTTTTTATGTGGTTTTCCAGGGGAAACGGATACTGCTGCAGAAAATACACTTGATTTTCTAAAAGCAATTAAGCCGAATTGGTCAGGATGCTTTACGTATAGCCGTGAAGAGGGTACCGCTTCATATAATTTTAAGAATAAGGTAGCATCAAAACTTGCAAGACAACGATCAGAAAAATTACAACAAGAGCAAAAAGATATAACCGTAGAGCATTTAAAAAATCATGTTGGAAAAATATTTGAAGTACTGGTTGAAGAATTAATAGACGGTGAATCATTGGCATTAGGGAGAGCGTGGTTTCAAGCTCCAGAAGTTGATGGGGTATGCGTTATCCGTTATGATAGTGATAGTGTTGGTATACATGAAAAAATAATTCCAGGGAAGCTCATTCGTGTTCACATTACTGGCGTAAGAGAAGTAGATGTGGTGGGGAATTATGTCGAAGCATAAGTATTTATCAATACTTAATGAAGAGCAACGTCAGGCAGCTGTGCACGAAGGTGGCTCACTTTTAATTCTTGCTGGGGCTGGATCTGGAAAAACTAGAGTAATAACTACAAAAATAGCGTACTTAATTTCTGAAAAAAATATTAAGCCAAGTAACATTCTTGCGGTAACATTCACAAAAAAAGCTGCCAATGAAATGGCAGAGCGTGCAAGGCACTTGGAACCACTTTCTCAATATACACAAATTCGAACATTTCACTCTTTTGGATCGTGGTTTTTGCGTCTCTATGGTGAGCATGCAAACTTAGGGACTAATTTTACAGTATATGATGATGATGACATGACCACTTTATTAACAAAGGCAACATCTCTTAATCGTCAACAGGCGACAATTGTTGCCCATAAAATATCTAGAGCAAAAGATTATTGCCTCACACCAGATTCTCCAGCTCTTGTTAACATAAGTTCAGATATTGAATTTCCTCATCTCTATGCTCTTTATCAAGAAAGACTTCGTGAAACAGGGAATGTAGATTTTGGTGATCTCATTATGCTTCCAACACTTATTTTGCAGCAGAACGAAAAAATAAGGGAGCAAATGCATTACCGATTTAAAGTTATTATGGTCGATGAGTATCAAGATTCAAATGTTGCTCAATTTCAGCTGTTACAACAACTAGCAGGGGATGGAACCTATGTGTGTGTTGTGGGAGATGACGATCAATCTATTTATAAATTTCGGGGTGCAGAGGTGCAAAATATTCTTACATTTCAAGAGCATTTTGCAAACACGACAATAATAAAACTGGAAAAAAATTATCGTTCTATAGCACCAATATTAAAGGTTGCAGATGATGTTGTTCAAAAAAATATTGGTAGGCTTGGGAAAACACTGCGGGCTGAACGAACTGGAGGGAAAAAGCCCATCCTTGCATTTATGGAAACTCAAGATGTAGAAACAAGTTTTTGTGCACATTTAATACAACAATCATATGAAAGGGGATGTCCATATTCCGATTGGGCAATTTTATATAGAACGAATGCACAATCGCTTGGTTTTGAAACTGAGTTTGCTCGAAAGAAAATCCCATATACAGTTGTTGGTGCTTTACGCTTTTATGAAAGAGAAGAAATAAAAGACATTGTTTCTTTCTTATCCTTAATTGCAAATCCAAAAGATGAAATTGCATTTCGGAGAATAATAAATAAACCACCTCGTGGAATAGGAGCTGTTTCGCAAGATAAAATAGTAGATAGTGCTCGCAATGTTGTAAAAAGCGAAGAAGATATGCTGCTAGGCAGTTCTTTAAATCTATTAGATGCTTGTAAAAATACTGTAAAGTCAATGAGTAAAAAAACACAGAGTGGGTTGCAATCTTTTCTAGACTTAATTGACGAATTAGCAGAAATGATACATCTAAATACTGCTGATGAATTATTAAAACAGTTTGTAGCCTCAGATGTAATCGATGCAGAACAGAGTGATGTTTTTGAAACAAATGAACGGTTATCTGTCTTTATAGAAAAAATTGCACAGAAATCTGGCTTAATTGATTATCACAGTGCTCAAGATGAAGTTGCGGGAACTCAAAAAGTATCAAATATTCAAGAACTTGCAAACTCTGCAGTGTTGTATCCGTTGACACATAAGGGGCTTTTAGACTTCCTGGATCATATAGAACTTGACAGGACTCTTGAAAGCGATGATGAAGACTCTGAAAAAGAGAAAGATGCCGTTACCCTAATTACTTTGCATAATACAAAGGGGTTAGAGTTTCCACGTGTAGTGATGACAGGACTTGAACAAGGAATATTCCCCCGAAATGGAAAAGATGAAGATGAAGTTGAAGAAGAAAGACGTCTTTTTTATGTGGGAGCTACGAGAGCAAAAGATGAACTTTATATTACCTCTAGTGCACTTCGAAGAATGTATGGTAAAACTGAGCATATGAGGCCTAGTCCTTTTCTGCACGAAATAGCTACTGCCTCGGTTGATATTATGGGACAGACTCCCCCAGAGTTTAGTATTGGATCCAGTAAAACAACAGGTAGTACAAAAAGTGAACTTGCTAATAGATGGTCAAAGGGAGCTCGTGTGTACCATGATGACTGGGGCTACGGCTATATTTCTTCTACTAAGGGAGAGGATTTGGGTGACGATGATTATGTTATTACTGTTCAATTTGAAACAGGGAATTTTAAGCAATTTATGCCAAAATTTCAGGCACATAGCCTGATGATTGTACGTGATTAATTAATAATTAACAATTATTACACTTTGATACATTGCAATATTTTTATGCTAGTTGCAAGAGTTTATGCTAAGTGCAAGGGTATTAAAATATACAGTAGTTGTAATCTGCGTAATCTGTGGTTAAAAAATGACCAATCTTTGTCGTATACTTTGCTATTACATTTTAGAACAAATGATCAATTGGGGAATCTTCTCTTAGAAAATCACGTATTTCATCAAAGGTAAAATGGATTTCAGTAATACCTTCTGAGTATGGTGAAATCTCGTATTGGTTATAGGTAAATTGCAGTCCACTTTCATTAACAATAAAGTTTTCATGTAATCGGATTGTATCAAACTCAAAATAACG